>NZ_KZ819080.1:0-183795 GCF_003115855.1 Brenneria corticis | reverse complement strand
CGCACGAAATAGCGCTGAACTCACATATACCGTTAACAGTAAATATGTGACTAAGAGACAGGCGAAAGGGAGGGCTGGGGTGGGGTGAAACACTACTCAGGCGACGCCTGCCGCTCCCCCCTCCCGACCTCCCATTTGTCAGGGGGAGGGATGGCCGGGCTTACGGACGCGCGACAAAACCCACGGCGTCGTAGACTCGCTTCAGGGTCTGCTGCGCGACGGCGCCGGCTTTTTCGGCGCCGTCGCGCATCACCTGCTGCAGGAAGGCTTCGTCATTGCGGAAACGGTGGTAACGCTCCTGCAATTCGGACAACATGCCGGATACCGCGTCGGCGACCGCCCCTTTCAGGTGGCCGTACATCTTGCCGCTGAACTCCTGCTCCAGTTCGGCAATGGTTTTCCCGGTCACCGCCGCAAGAATATCCAGCAGGTTGGACACCCCGGCTTTATTCGCCACGTCATAGCGCACCACAGGCGGCTCATCGGAGTCGGTTACCGCACGTTTGATTTTCTTCACCACCGACTTCGGATCTTCCAGCAGGCCGATCACGTTGTTGCGGTTTTCGTCGGACTTGGACATCTTTTTGCTCGGATCCAGCAAAGACATCACCCGCGCGCCCGACTTCGGTATAAACGGCTCCGGCACTTTGAAAGTTTCGCCGTAAAGCGTATTGAAGCGTTGGGCGATATCGCGGCTCAGCTCCAGATGCTGCTTCTGATCTTCACCCACCGGCACCTGCGCGGTCTGATACAGCAGGATATCGGCCGCCATCAGCACCGGATAATCAAACAAACCGGCGTTGATGTTCTCTTCATAGCGCGCCGACTTATCTTTAAACTGCGTCATGCGGCTCAGTTCGCCGAAATAGGCGTAACAGTTCAGCACCCAGCTTAACTGGGTATGTTCGGGAACGTGCGACTGTACGAAGATGGTGCTTTTCTGCGGATCGATGCCGCAGGCCAGATAAAGCGCCAGCGTATCCAGCGTTGCCTTGCGTAGCTGCTGCGCATCCTGACGTACCGTAATGGCATGCAAATCAACGATGCAATAGATGCAATCGTAGTCATCCTGCATATTAACCCACTGACGTAACGCACCCATGTAGTTGCCAATGGTCAATTCACCAGACGGCTGCGCGCCGCTAAATACAATGGGCTTGCTCATACTAATGTTTCCTGATTTTTTGAAGATAACGGCCCGACAAGGGGCAATAGGTCGGCAAAACGATCCAGCACCCGGTCCGGGCGGCTCAAGGCGATCGCTTCGCCATAGTTATATCCGTAGGTCATACCGACGCAGGGGCAGCCGGCGGCCAGGGACGCCTGAATATCATTGCGGGAGTCGCCGACGAACAGCAACTCGCCGGCCCGTAGTCCCAGCTTGCCCAGCACCAGATACAGCGGGGCCGGATGGGGCTTTTTAGCGATAACGTCGTCACCGCCGATAATCAGGGAAAAATAGGCGGCAATGCCCAGCGACGCCAGCAAAGGACCGACAAAAGGCGTGGGTTTATTGGTCACCACGGCCATGGGAAACCCCTGCCGCGCCAGCTGCGCCAGCGTCTCTTTTACCTGCGGGAACAGCGCGCTGCCGCGCTCCGCCGTCTGCGCGTAATAGCGATCGAACTGCTCGCGGGTGGCGCGGATACGCTGCGGCGTAGGCTCCACGCCCGCCCAGCGCAGCGCCCGCTCGACCAGCACATCGGCGCCGTTGCCGATCCAGACGGCGACCCGTTCTTCCCCCGCCGCCGGAAGCGACTGCGCCTGTAGCGCCAAATCCAACGCCTCGGCCAGCCCCGGCGCGCTGTTAATCAGCGTGCCGTCGAGGTCGAACGCCAGCCCGCGGATGGGCATCGCGTCATTCATGGGTCACCCGCGCCAATTCGCCGCGCATCTGCTCGATGACCAAGCGGTAGTCCGGCTGGCTGAAAATGGCGGAGCCGGCCACAAACATATCGGCGCCCGCGGCGGCGATGGCGCCGATATTATCGACCTTGACGCCGCCGTCCACTTCCAGACGGATATCATAACCGCTGTCGTCAATCCGCCGGCGCGCCTGCCGCAGCTTATCCAGGGTGGCGGGGATAAAGGACTGCCCGCCGAAGCCGGGGTTGACCGACATCAGCAAAATAATATCCACCTTGTCCATCACGTAGTCGAGGTAGCTCAGCGGCGTGGCGGGATTGAAAACCAGACCGGCTTTACAGCCGTGATCCTTGATCAGCTGCAGGGAGCGGTCGAGATGCTCCGAAGCCTCGGGATGGAAGGTGATGAAACTGGCCCCCGCCTGCGCGAAGTCGGGAATGATGCGATCGACCGGCTTAACCATTAAATGCACATCAATCGGCGCGCCGATGCCGTAGTCCCGCAAAGATTTAAGCACCAGCGGACCAATGGTCAGATTAGGCACATAGTGGTTGTCCATCACGTCAAAGTGAACCACGTCGGCGCCGGCCGCCAGCACGTTGGCGGTATCTTCGCCAAGCCGGGCGAAGTCGGCCGACAGAATAGACGGGGCGATTAAAAACGGTTTCATTCGTATCTCCAAACGATAAAGTCCGAACTCCTGCTGCCGGGATGCCGGTTGCTCCATCATCCCGATCGCCAATGGCTGCTGCGCAACCCAACCTGCGGTCAATCATACCCGGCTGTCGCCGCGCCGTCCCGTCTACCGTTGCCTATCGGCTTCGGGCGTCAGCAATACAGGGCCAGCAGCTCGTTCACTTTACTACGACCCAGAATATTGCGGCTAATGGTTCGGCGCGCTTTTACCACATAAAGTGAAGCATCCTGATACCACTCGCGGGTCAATACCGTATCGTGGTTGGAAATCAGCACCGGGATGCGGTATTCAACCGATAAGCGATGGGCCATGCGGGCCAGATCTTGCTGGTCGACATTATTAAAATTATTGGTGTGGTACGCGGTAAAGTTCGCGGTCGCCGATAAGGGCGCGTAAGGGGGATCGCAATAAACCACCGAACCCGGCGCGGCTTTAATCAGCGTTTGCTGGTAGTGCTCGCAAACAAAGGTGGCGTTCCTGGCCTTAAAGGCGAACCAGCGAATTTCATCTTCCGGGAAATAGGGCTTTTTATAACGCCCGAACGGCACATTAAATTCACCGCGCATGTTATAGCGGCACAGGCCGTTATAACAATGGCGATTGAGATAAAGAAACAATACCGCGCGCCGGTAGGCGTCAGTGCAGAGATTAAACTCCTGGCGCAGCAGATAGAAAACCTCTGAAGTATTCACTTCATCAGTAAAAAGCTTGCGCGAGTCGCGGACAAAATCATCAGTATTCGACTTGACGATATTGTAGAGATTAATGAGATCGCTATTAATATCGGCCAATATATAGCTGTCGTACTCGGTATTCAAAAATACGGAACCCGCACCGACAAAAGGCTCGATAAGGCAGTCTCCCTCGGGTAAGTAGCGACGAATCTCTTCCACCAGTGGATATTTGCCACCAGCCCATTTTAAAAAAGCGCGGTTTTTCTTCATGCCGTCGTTAGTTACTCTTACTTTTCAGAGCCGCGGATTGTACTCTGTGTCAGACAGCACATCAGGGCTAAAATTGGCGTTACTTATTCAAGTCCTGCTTCACCTGACGGATCGGCTTAACCCATGGTTTTTTCGCTTGTACATCAGCAGGTAGCGTTGCGATTGCCTGCCTTGCTTCTGCTGCAGAAGCATAGACTCCAGTAACTAACACATACCAGGATTTTCCGTCACGTTTAGTTTCATAAACCCATGAATGAGCCAGATTATGCTGCCTGGCGTAAGCTTTCAGCGTATCGGAACGGGAAGCGCCGCTCAACTGCAAGGTAAAATGGCTGGCCGGCGCGTTTTGAATGGCGGCGCCGGACCCTGCCGCAGATTTACCCGTCGCGGCGGGCGCCGCCGCTTTCTGCGTATTCGTTGCCGCCGGCCTGTTATTACCCTGAGCGGAGTTGCCGCTGCGCGCCGGCTTTTCAGCGGGCCGTTGCGCCGGAGCTTTAGCCGTTGGCGCAACCGTGGCGGGCGCAGTCGGCAGCGTTGAATCACCCGCCGCGCCTTGAGAAAATTCGTCAACGCGGCCCTGCTGCTGAGAAAGCGCGTCGGTAATATTTCCCGGCAGCTCGATGCGCTGCTGGCCGCTGACCGGCGGTTGAACCTGCGCTTGCGTCGGCGTATCGGAAACCGGCGGCGCGCTCAGCGTTTGCGGCGCCTGTCCGGTTGCGGCGGAAGGATTCTCAACCGGCGCGGCGCTTTCCGTTGGCGTCGCGGGAGGTGATGAAGAAAGATCGATGCTCTTTTCACCCTGGCTTTGAGGCTGAGCGGTCTGCTGGTGAGTAGGCGCCTGCAAGGCGGAACCGATACCGATAATCAGCAGCACCAGCACCAAAATCCCGATGGCGATCATCAGGTGTTGTCTGGAAAGCTCGATTTTCGATATGGAAAAATGACTTCGTTTCTGCTGACGCGTTGGTCGACGATCACTGGTATCGGGCTTCAGTTCGTCTTCCGGCTTAAACTCATCCACTTAATACCCCCCAACTGAAAGGCTAAAATTCGCAATCCTGTTCCCGGAGCGAATGATTAAATCATAACGCATTGTATTTTATTAACCATAAACCATCAGCGCTTATCTGTCGTTAACACATCCATGGTCAATAAAAACGGTAAAACGTCTAGGCAAGACAATCAGCTATCGACGCCAGCACAATATCATGCGCTACGCCGCCGCGGACTTCGGCATGACCGATAGCGGTCGGCAGCACAAGACGCAGTTCGCCCGCCAGCACCTTCTTATCGCGCATCATATGGGGAAGATAAGATTCCGGCGCCATCTGCCGCGGTCCGTTAACCGGCAGATCGGCCCGCGCCAATAAGGCCTTGATACGTTCGACGTCAGCGGCGGAAAATTGCCCAAGACGCCGCGCCGCCTGCGCGGCCATCACCATTCCCGCGGCGACGCCCTCGCCGTGCAGCCAGTTGCCGTATCCCATCTCCGCCTCAATGGCATGACCGTAGGTATGCCCCAGGTTGAGCAGCGCGCGCATGCCGCTTTCGCGTTCATCCGCCGCCACCACCGCCGCTTTCAGTTCACAGCAGCGGCGGATACAGTAAGCCAGCGCATCGTGCTGCAATGCACGCAGCGCGTCGATATTTTCTTCCAGCCAGCCAAAGAAGTCGCGATCCAGAATAATGCCGTATTTGATGACTTCCGCCAGCCCGGACGACAGTTCGCGCGCCGGCAGGGTTTTCAGGCAGTCCAGATCAACCACCACGGAGGCCGGTTGATAGAACGCGCCGATCATATTCTTGCCCAGCGGATGATTCACCGCGGTTTTGCCGCCGACGGAAGAATCAACCTGCGCCAGCAGCGAGGTCGGCACCTGAATAAAGCGCACGCCGCGCTGGTAGCTGGCGGCGGCAAAACCGGCCAAATCGCCAATCACGCCGCCGCCCAACGCCACAATCGTGGTATCGCGGCCGTGCGGTTTTTCAAGCAGCGCGGTAAAAACCTGATCCAGCACGCTCAGGGACTTATATTTCTCCCCGTCCGGCAGAATAACCTGGTCGACGTGTACGCCGCTTTGTTCCAGCACGCGGCGCACCTGTTCAAGATAGAGAGGGGCCAACGTCTGGTTGGTCACCAGCATGGCCTGCTCCCCGGCCTTCAACGGCATAAAAGAAGCCGAATCATTAAACAATCCGGCGGCTATCGTAATGGGATAACTACGCTCCGCCAATGTTACGGTAATCCTTTCCATGCGCGTTCAATAACCTGTTGAAACCTGCGTATGCAGATGATGTCCTACACTTTAGTTGCTTTCCAGCATATTGATAATCTGGTTGGCAACTACCTTGGCGCTTTGCTCATCGGTTCGAATGGTGACATCGGCAATCTCCTCGTACAGCGGATTGCGCTCTCTCGCCAATTCTTCCAGCACTTCGCGCGGCGGCGACTCAACCTGAAGCAGCGGGCGCTTTTTATCGCGCTGCGTACGAGCAAGCTGCTTCTCGATCGTCGTTTCAAGATAAACGACGACCCCGCGTGCTGAAAGACGGTTGCGTGTTTCACGAGACTTGACCGAGCCCCCGCCCGTCGCCAGGACGATACCCTGTTTTTCCGTCAACTCATTAATGACTTTTTCTTCGCGTTCACGAAAGCCTTCTTCGCCTTCCACGTCGAATACCCAGCCCACATCAGCCCCGGTGCGTCGCTCAATTTCTTGATCGGAGTCGAAAAACTCCATATTGAGCTGTTGAGCTAACTGACGGCCAATAGTGCTTTTGCCGGCACCCATAGGCCCAACCAGAAAGATATTGCGTTTCTCTGCCATGTTTTTTGGTATTACTAAGACAATTCGTTAATGATAACCCGCCCCGCCAATCAACTCAGCGACGGGACCTAAACTGAAACCTCATGAGCGATAGTGCGAGAATCAGACAAAAAATTATCTCAATACTCAGGGTAGTTTGGCAACCGAATAAAATGCCACACTGGATACAGGTGGTAATATAGTGTGTTTTATACACATTTTCGGCGGAACAACACTTCTGTGCTCAATTCGCTAACCCTTGTAAGCTAAATCCGCCGCAGCGTCAAACTTAGAAGCCATGAATCCGGCAAAATAATGCGCCGTTTTTTATGCCAACGGCGCATTCTAATGCGCCTACGTCGGCGGAATTAACGTCGGGGTAATAAAAATAACCAGCTCGCGCCGCGCATGCTTTTGCACGCTATTTTTGAACAGATGTCCCAGCAGCGGAATATTGCCTAACGCCGGCACCTGGCTGACGCCGCGCGTTTTTTGCTGCTGAAATATTCCGCCCAGCACAATGGTTTCCCCGTCGGCGACGGTGACCTGCGTCTGTATCTCCTGCTTATCGATTGCCAGCGCCTCGCCATTGTCCCCCTGCTTGATCGTCTGTCCCGGCATATTCTGGCTGATCTTCAGATTGAGCGTAATCCGGCCGGCGCGCAGAATGCTGGGCGTCACCTCCATGCCCAGCACCGCCTCCTTGAATTCAATGGAGGTTGAGCCGCTGGCGCCGCTGGAGACCTGATAGGGAATTTCCGTGCCCTGCTTGATGCTGGCGGTTTGCTGGTGCGCGGTGAACAGCCGTGGACTGGCGATGATCTCGACCTGGTTTTCCTGCTCCAAAGCCATCAGCTCCAAATCCAGCAGGCGGCCGTTGAGCCGAGCCAGATGGAAGCCGGCGCTGATCGCGGGCGTCTCCAGCGGCAAACTGACCGTAAAATTGCGCAACCGCAGGGCGTTATTAGCCGAGTCGCCGGCCTCCAGCCCCCAATTGACGCCCAGTTCCTGCAGGTTTTCACTGCTGATGGTCACAATATGCGCCGCCAGCTGCACCTGCGCCAGCGGCAGATCCAGTTCATTCAGCCACGGCCGGAGCTGCTCCAGCGCGGCCTGCGTATCGCGGATCAGTAACGTATTGGTGCGTTTATCCACGGTGACGCTACCCCGCTCCGTCATTAACACGCCGCGCTGGGCCTGAACGCTTGAAGCCACCTCGGCGGCATCGGCGTGCCGCAAGGCAACGGAAAGATTCCGCAACGGCTGTGTCTGCATCTGTCGGTCGAGACGCTCTTCTTCTTGCAGCTGCAATTCGTCAAGGCGGGCTTCGGGATAAACCAGTAAAACATTGCCTTCCTGCGCCATGGTAAGCTGCCCCATATGCAAAACGATATCCAGCGCCTGCCGCCAGGGAACCTCCGCCAACCGCAAACTGAGTTTTCCTTCCACGCCCGGCGCCACCACCAGATTCAACTGCCGGTGGTCCGCCAACGCCTGCAATATGCGGGCGATGGGCGACTCCTCAAAGGCGATGGATACCGGCTCCCTATGCTGCGCCGGCGCCAAGGCGCTGATCCCCAAAAGCGCCAACAAGACGGCGATTTTTTGCACTGATGGATACGTCATAACATTCCTAGTCTCAGAGAGCAGCCGATTTATCCTCTTTTTATTTTCCATCCACCGCGCCTGGGCGTTACGGCACGGTCAGCGCGGCCGAGGCCGCCGCCCGCGGAATAACGAAAGGCGACGCCAGGGAAACCTCCGCCGGCGATCCGTCACAGCGCCCGGCGCCATCGATCGCCGTCAGCGCGGCGCCCGACTTATCCAGGCGGCTGACCCGCCAGTCGCCCGGCGGGATCACCCCCTCCGGCACGACTCTCTGCCATTGGCTTTCCGAGCGGGCCAACCATCCCACCCATCGTTCGCCTGAACCAATAACGCCTTTTAGCCGCCACTGTTGCAGTGCCTCCATCCGGGTACAGCGTTCCGCCGATAGCGGATGAAAGGGATCGCGATCGATGTCCGCGGCCTCTCCCGGCGCGGCGCGCCACAGGGTGATAACGACCAGCGCCGCAAACGCTCCCCCGGCGATGCTATTCAACGCCGTCCCTCCGCTCGGCCTGCGGTTTTATTAACGTCATTTCAATATGCAGCCCTCCCTGCGCGGACTTCATGGTCAGTTGTTCAATGCGCAACACTTGGGGTAGCGCGATAAATTGACGCAGCACCTGCAAAACGCCGCGATAATCGGCGCGAAACGTTAACAACCACACAGCCCGATCGGCGGAATCCCGCGCCGGCGACTGCGCCGGCTGCAAGGAAAGCAGCACGGCGCCGGACTGTGACAGCGGCGCGGCGACCAGCTGCGCCGGCATATCGGCCGGGAATAAGCGCTGTTCCGCCTGCCATGCGGCCAGCTGCGTTTGCATGGCGGGCAGCGCCGGCATCGTCGCCAACTCCTGCCGGATATGCCGTACCGCCAGAGTGTGCTGCTCAAGCTGCCGTTCGATATCGGCCATTTGCCGTTGCTCTTCCCACAGCGTCCACCTCGCCACCGGCAGGGCGAAGGCAAGCAGCGGGATAACCTGCGCCGCCGCCAATACCCACAGCGGTTTACTGACCCAGGCGGCCCAGCCTGGCATCGAATCAGTCATCGCGCCTCCCGTCGCGCCAGAGGCCGACGGGCGCCCAATCCGCCTGCAGGGAAAAACGCAATAGCGAACGCTCGCTCTGCTGCCTTGACGCCTGCAGAACCCGTACTTGCCCCAATGCCGGATGACGCCCCAGCGAACGGTTTAAATCGACAATATCGCCATAGCTTTCGCTCAGTCCGGAGATCACCAGGCGTTCGCCTCGATCGACGACATCGGTCAGCCAGAGACGCCGGGGCATCATCGATGCCATCTGTTCCAGCAGCTTCAGATAGCGCTGGTTATGCCGCACTCCGGCGGCATCGGCGTCGCGCTGCGCCCGATAATCCCGCAGCTTATTCCACGTCTGCCGGGTTTGCCGGTACTGCGCCGTCAACTGCCGCCGCTGCGCCGACATATCGCTCAGTTGATGCTGCAGCATCAGGCGCTGTTGCTGCCAGACCCGGTAGACCCCGCCTAGCATTACCGCGATCAACGCCAGCTGCAGCAGCAATAGCATCAGCCAGTTGCGCGCCCGCCGGCGTAAGCGCCGTTGACGCCAGGGCAGAAGATTCACCAGCAGCATGTTCAGCTATCCTCAGGGCGCAAAGCCAAGCCGCCGGCGATGACGAATGCCGGCGGAAAATCAGGTAACGGCGGTTGCATCTGGTCAAACGCGGCCAGTGGAGACCAGGGGATCAGCACGTCCGGCCGATTGCCGGCTAATTCCGGCAATGTGCTGCTGTAATAGACCGCATCATGGGATGCCTGAGGATAGCGGGTACTCACCAACGAAAGAATATCCCCGTCAGGGATCAATTCATCGGGATGTATTACGCCGAACTGAAAGGCATGGCTCAGCGGCGATATCCATAGCCAACCGTCCGCCAGCCGATGCAGCAATAGATGGCGATGTTCCAGCCCCGCCGACCGCGCCATACAGCGGATGGCGCAGGTTGAAACCTCGACGACGTCGGGATGCAAATCCGCCGTGCGCAGACATTCAAGCCAGCTGTGCAGCTCAGGCCGCCGCGCGGCGGTAATCAGTAAAGAACCCGGCGTATGGGGATCCTGCCGATAGTCTATCGACAATAAATCACTGCTCACCGGCAGCTTGCGGGCGGCCATGGCCTGTATGTATTCGTTACGCTCCGGCTCCTGTAACCGGCTGTCCGGCGCCGGCAAATAGTGCTGCAATACCCGCTGCGCGGGAAACCCCACCCGCAGTGAAATATGGCGGGGCAATAGTCTGCGCCATCGCAGTAAGGTCTCACAAAGCGCCGCGGTATGGTGTAGACTACCCGCGCGCAACGTGTCGTCCGGCAGCGGAAACTGCCACCAGCAGCGCAGCTGCCAGCCGTGGCGACGGCGCTGAACCGCCAGCGCGCGCATAAACCCGTTTTGTATATCTAATCCAACCCGCCAGATGCGATAAGCCATGTTCAACCCAATTTCCTTATCAAAGAACGTATCCACAGAACAGGCTTACCTTTATACTAGCGCGCGATTGTTTATAAACTGTCCAAACGCTACTGAATGGAAAATCTCAGGTGAAGTTCGTAAAGTATTTATTTATCCTTGCAGTGACTTGCATCCTGCTGGGAGCCGCCTCGATATATGGTCTGTACCGCTATATCGAACCCCAGTTGCCTGATGTCGCCACGCTGAAAGACATTCGGCTGCAAACGCCGATGCAGGTATACAGCGCCGATGGCGAACTGATCGCGCAATTTGGCGAACATCGCCGCATCCCGTTGAAACTGGATCAAATTCCCCCGGTGCTGGTGCATGCGTTTATCGCCACCGAAGACAGCCGCTTCTATGAGCACCACGGCGTCGATCCGGTGGGGATTATCCGCGCCGCGTCTATCGCGTTAACCTCCGGTCACGCCTCACAGGGCGCCAGCACCATTACGCAACAGCTTGCCAGAAACTTTTTCCTTAGCCCGGAACGCACCCTGATTCGTAAAATCAAGGAGGTCTTTCTGGCTATCCGCATTGAGCAACTGCTCACTAAAGATGAAATTCTCGAGCTCTATCTGAACAAGATCTATCTCGGCTATCGCTCTTACGGCGTCGGGGCGGCCGCCCACGTCTATTTCGGCCGCCCGGTCGAGCAGCTTACGCTGAGCGAAATGGCGATGATCGCCGGTTTGCCGAAGGCCCCTTCCACCTTTAACCCGCTCTACTCCTATGACCGCGCAATCGCCCGGCGCAACGTGGTTCTGGCGCGGATGCGGGATGAGAACTACATCACCCAGGCGCAATATGACGCCGCGCGCGGTGAAAAGCTGGAAGCCGACTACCATGCGCCGCGCATTGCGTTTTCCGCGCCCTATGTGGCGGAAATGGTGCGTCAGGAAATGATCAAGCGTTACGGCGACGATGCCTATAACGACGGCTACAAGGTCTATACCACCATCACGCGCAAACTGCAGTCGGCCGCCCAGGACGCCCTGCGCAACAACGTGCTGGCGTACGATATGCGCCACGGCTATCGCGGCCCCGCCGACGTATTGTGGAAAGTAGGCGAAGGGGCGTGGGATCGCGACAAAATCGTCGCCTCGCTGAAAACCCTGCCGGTCTATGGGCCGCTGTTTCCGGCGGTCATTACCGGCGCCAACGCCGATCAGGCGATTGCGATGATGGCCGACGGCAGCAATATTTCCCTGCCGATGGCCGGCATGCGCTGGGCGCGGCCTTACCGCTCCGATACCCAACAGGGCCCGACGCCCAAACGGGTCACCGACGTGGTTCAGGCCGGTCAGCTGGTGTGGGTGCGCCAGGTGGAAAACGACTGGTGGCTCGCCCAGGTGCCGAACGTCAACTCGGCGCTGGTATCGATGAATCCGAATAACGGCGCCATCGAAGCGCTGGTGGGCGGTTTCGACTTCAACCACAGCAAGTTTAACCGCGTCACTCAGGCGTTGCGCCAGATTGGCTCCAACATCAAGCCGTTTCTGTATACGGCGGCCATGGATAAGGGCCTGACGCTGGCCACCATCCTCAATGACGTTCCCATTACCCGTTGGGACGCGGGCGCCGGTTCGGACTGGCGGCCGAAAAACTCGCCGGCCACCTATGACGGCCCGATCCGTTTGCGCCAGGGGCTGGGGCAATCCAAAAACGTGGTGATGGTGCGCGCCATGCGCGCCATGGGCGTGGACTATGCCGCCGAATATATGCGGCGTTTCGGCTTCCCTGAACAGAACATCGTGCATACCGAATCGCTGGCGCTGGGCGCCGCGTCCTTTACGCCGCTGCAGGTTGTTCGCGGTTACGCGGTGATGTCCAACGGCGGCTATCTGGTCGATCCCTATTTTATTACCAGAATAGAGAGCGAGGCGGGCGGCACCGTCTTTACCGCCGCCCCCAAAGTGGTGTGCGATACCTGCAATCTGCCGCTGGTGTACGGTGAAACCCGGCGCTCGCCGGTGCTGTCCGTCAACAATGCGGAAGATGTCGCCACCTCGCGGGAAAATCCGCCGCAGGTGCTGCCCATGCCGCAGTTGGAGCCGGTTACGCCCGAGGAGGCGCGGCAAAGCACCGCTCAGCCTTATGCG
This sequence comes from Brenneria corticis, assembly GCF_003115855.1. Lineage (GTDB taxonomy): Bacteria > Pseudomonadota > Gammaproteobacteria > Enterobacterales > Enterobacteriaceae > Brenneria > Brenneria corticis. Next base: position 171,288 of record NZ_KZ819080.1, on the reverse strand, counting down.
CCGCACGTTATCAGCACCCCGCTGGCCTTCCTGATTAAAGATGCGCTTAACAGCAATATCTTCGGGGAGCCGGGCTGGATGGGGACGGGCTGGCGCGCGGGCCGCGAGTTGAAACGCCGTGATATCGGCGGTAAAACCGGCACCACCAACAGTTCCAAAGACGCCTGGTTCTCGGGCTATGGCCCTAACCTTGTCACCTCTGTGTGGATCGGCTTTGACGATCATCGGCGGACGTTAGGCGCCAGCAGCGCCTCCGGCGTCATCAAGGACCAGATTTCAGGCTACGAAGGCGGCGCGAAATCCGCACAGCCGGCCTGGGATGAGTTTATGAAGGCCGCGCTGGACGGCGTTCCCGAACAGCCGCTGACGCCGCCGCCCGGCATCGTCAGCGTGACTATCGACCGCAGCAGCGGCAAGCTCTCCAACGGCGGCGGCAACAGCCGTTCCGAATACTTTATCGAAGGCACGCAGCCGACCGAGTACGAAGTGCATGAGGCCGGCACCACATTGATGGATAACGGACAAAGCGAAGAGCTGTTCTGATAGAACGGCCGAGGCCTGAATACACAAAAGGCGCCAAAACCGGCGCCTTTTTGTTTATCTCACGCGCATCAACGCGCCGCGCGACTCAGCCAATCCTGAGTCAGAAATAGCGCGCTGACGTTACGCGCTTCGCGGAAATCCGGCTCCTGCAACAGCGTCATCATATCGCTCAGCGGCCAGCGCACTTTCGGCATCGGCTCCGGCTCATCGCCCTCAAGGCTTTGCGGATACAGCCCGCGCGCCACCACAATATTCATCTGGCTGGAAAAGTAGGAGGGCGCCATCGTCAAGGTGGCCAACAGATCCATCTGCCGTGCGCCAAATCCCGCCTCCTCCATCAGCTCCCGGTTGGCGGCTTCAAATACCGTCTCGCCGGGGTCGATCAATCCTTTGGGAAAGCCAAGCTCGTATTGTTCGATACCGACCGCGTACTCGCGGATAAGCAGCAGTTCATCATCGATGATCGGCACGATCATCACGGCTTCCCGCCCGGTCGGACGCATGCGCTCATAAACCCGGCGGGCGCCATTACTGAACTCCAGATCGATGGATTCGACGTTGAACAAGCGCGAACAGGCAACCGTTTCTACCTTGAGGATTTTAGGTTTCTGCAGGTTATGACTCATAATGGCCCCATAGAGAAATTACGCCCACAACGACACTTAGCCCAACCCGAACGATCGGTCATATTTACCTATACCCTAGATGCCGGTGTATCGCGGAATGAAAAGCGATCGTTAATATTCTTTTTGATGTTGCTCACATTGTGCGTTAACAGTGGCCTTTGCTGCAACTATCACGACCATGAATTTACTTTTTTATAACATAAGACACACATCACCGCTGTCAAAATAAAAAGTCAATGACTTATCAAAAAATCGGATTATCCTCATTTCAGGTACTCTTGCCGATTGTTACTATTGTCACCTTGCGTGGATAACCGCCGTTATTTTTAGCTATTAATCTAAATAAGACCAAGCCGTACGAGTTATTATCGATTGGGTAAGTTGATTAAAATTCGACAAAAACAAGGAGTAGGTCACGTTGGAATGGAGATGACATGAGCACAATATTCATCCTATTGGCTATATTGCTCGCCTGTCTGATCGCTGTCGGAAGTATCATCGACTACCGTATGCGCCGGCGTCTGCCTTTCGTCAACCCCCTACCGGTGAAACAATCGTCGTTTCGTCAACTGACCGCGGAAGAGCGCATCGCCGTTGAGCACTACCTTGCTCAGGAAAACAGCCAGAAAACCACGCCGCTCGACACCCCAACGTCCTCCCCCAGACTCCCCCGCTCACTGCAAAGCAATCGGGTATATCCGCTGACTCATACCATTACGCGTTACGGCCTGAGCACGGACTCGCAGCATAAGTGGCGATACTATATCGATACGCAGGAGATCCACCTGCCCCCTTGCTGGGAACAGTATATCACTGAAAACAATACCGTTGAGCTGATTAAGACCCGCTCGATTCCGCTGGTTATTTCCCTTAACGGGCACTCATTGGTGGAGTGCATCGACAACCGTCAGACGCGTTCCGCCCCGGAAATTCCGCCGCCCAATGCCGCCATCCACCATGAAGAACATGAACACGCCGAGCTGGTGACCATTCGTAAGGAAACCAGGGAAGAGCACGCCATACATCACTCGGCGGGGCTGAAAGAAGCCGCCGTTCTGTGTCTGGCGTTCCTGCTGCTGTTAATCAGCCTCAACAGCCCGGTGGCGCTGCTTCCCTGGCTGACCGGCACGGCGGTGCTGCTCGCCGGCTGGAGCGTCTGGCAGCTTTTCCGCTCCCCCTCGGAACAGGAACTGCGCGATGTTCATTGCCTCCACGGCACACCGCAAGGTCTCGGCCTTTTTGGCGAATCCAATCAGGGGCAGCTCAGCAACGTCTCTTTGGGGAATATCGATCTTATCTATCCTCCCCACTGGCAACCCTATATCACCCATGATTTGGGAAGAAAAACGGATGTCGATATCTATCTTAATCGACAGGTTATCCGTCAGGGCGAGCACCTTTCGCTACATGACGAAGTCAAAAACTTCCCCCTGCAACGCTGGGGGAAAAATCTGTTACTGGCGGTGGGTTCGCTGCTCTGCCTGATTTTTCTATTGACCTACGTCCCGCTTGGACTGCCGTTAAAGCTCAGCATGGCCTGGCTACAGGGCGCACAAAATATTCAGGTCGCCCAGGTTGACGAGCTGGAAAAAATAGGGCTCAAAATTGGCGATACGCTGCAGGTGCAAGGCACCGGGATGTGTTATGTCCCGACCCGGGGTTATCCCGCGGGCTACGTTTCCGCCTATGCCCCTTTTGACTGCTCGGCGATTTACTGGAATAAGGCGGACCCTTTACCCTTGCCGGAATCCGATACCATTGAAAAAACCTCGGCATTGCTTAAAGTGGTAAACAACCAACTGCACCCGCAGACTGATAAAGAGGGGATGGTTAACTCGCAGCTCGCTTCCGCCATTCAAAAATCAGGGATGATCCTGCTGAATAATTTCTCCGATATCGTATTGAAAACCCAGGCGCTTTGTGAAAATGAAGGCGACTGTATCCGGCTGAAAAACGCCCTGGTCAATCTGGGCAACGTGAAAAACTGGGACGAGCTGGTAAAACGCGCCTCTTCAGGATCGCTCAGAGGCATGAACGTGCTGTTGCGCCCGGTGAGCGCCGAAGCGCTGGAATCCATCGTCAACAGCGCCACCGACTTTTTCTTCTATCGGGAAATCAACAACGCCGCGGATTTACTCAATAGCCCTCCTCCCGGCGGCTTTTTGATTCGCAGCGACGAAGGTCGCCAGCTCGTCGGCCACCCTTTGCCGCCCATGCCGCTGAATGAATACCGGCCTGCGGATCAATGGCAGGAACTGCAGCGGTTATCATCCACGCTGCTGCACACGCCGTTTAACGCCTCGGGCGTCATCACCCACCTCAGTAAAGACGCCAACGGCACTCAGCATATCAGCCTGCACAGCGAACCGGACGTGATTACCCTGTGGCGTTATCTTGGCAGTTGCCTGCTGTTGCTGCTCCTCTCCGCCACGCTGATTACCAATACCGCGCTGCTGGTAAGCAAAATACGCAAGAGCAAACAGCGGATAACCCATATTCAGCGCTATTACGCCACTCGCTTTGGCGGCGGCGGATCCCCGGCATTCCTGACGGACAACCGCACGCGCCGGTTCGGATAATCGTGAAACCGCGCATTGATATGTTATTCTGACCGCGCCGTATTTATCCGCTTACCCAAAGCCGCCTGTATTGTCCGGCTGCGTTCTGTATCTGGAGTACCTATGAGCCCCCGTTTTGACTGGCATGAAATCGACACCGTTCTATTGGATATGGACGGCACGCTGCTGGATCTGGCTTTTGATAACTACTTCTGGCTGCAATTGGTGCCGCAGTCGCTCAGCGATAAACGCGGCATCAGCCTTGAACAGGCCCAGCGGCTTATTGCGGCGGAGTACCGGGCGGTGCAGCACACGCTTAACTGGTACTGCCTCGATTACTGGAGCGCGAGACTGGATCTGGATATTTACCAGATGACCACGGATATCGGCGACCGCGCCCGGCTGCGTGAAGACAGCGCGCCGTTTCTGGCCGCCCTGCGCGACGGCGGCAAACGAACCATTCTGCTGACCAACGCTCACCCGCACAGCCTGGCGGTGAAAATCGCCCATACCGGATTAGACCGGCACCTTGATTTATTGCTTTCCACCCATACTTATGGGTATCCGAAAGAGGATCCGCTGTTATGGCGGGCCGTGCAGCGCCAAACGGGATTCGATCCCGCCAGAACGCTATTTATCGATGATAGCGAACCGATTCTGGACGCCGCCAAAAATTTCGGCATACGCTATTGTCTGGGCGTCAGTAATCCTGATTCCGGCCTGCAGGAAAAAGCATTCCGCCAGCACCCGTCAATGAATGACTATCTCGGGCTGCTGCCGGCGTTGCATCAGTCGGTTAAGCAGGAGAATTGATGATGAAAACCACCGAAAATTCCGGCGATGCCGTCCGTCTGGACAAATGGCTGTGGGCCGCCCGTTTCTATAAAACCCGGGCGATTGCCCGCGAAATGGTCGACGGCGGCAAAGTTCACTACAACGGCCAGCGCAGCAAGCCCAGCAAACTGGTTGAGCTGAATGCCGCAATCAAGTTACGCCAGGGGAACGACGAGCGCACCGTGATTGTTTGCACGATTAGTGGTCAGCGTAGAAGCGCCGCGGAAGCGCAGGCGCTGTATCAGGAAACCGCCGAGAGTATTGAGAAACGGGAAAAGCTGGCGCTGACGCGAAAAATGAATGCGCTGACCATGCCGCACCCGGATCGTCGTCCGGACAAGAAAGAACGACGGGATCTGATTAAATTTAAATACAGCGATCGGGAATAACCTGGCGCTACAGCGAGAGAAAACCATGTCCACCCATGACCAGCTACATCGTTACCTGTTTGAAAATCACGCCGTTCGCGGCGAGTTGGCGACGGTCAGCGATACCTATCAACACATTCTGGCCAATCATGACTACCCGCTTGCGGTACAAACCCTGCTGGGAGAAATGCTGGTGGCGACCAGCCTGTTAACGGCAACGTTAAAGTTCAGCGGCGATATTACCGTGCAGTTGCAGGGAGACGGCGCGCTTAAACTGGCGGTGATTAACGGCAACCATCAGCAGCAAATGCGCGGCGTCGCCCGTTTGCAGGGTGAAATCGCCCCGGGCAGCTCGCTGAAGGAGATGGTGGGCAACGGCTATCTGGTCATCACCATTACGCCGACCGAAGGCGAGCGCTATCAGGGCGTGGTGGGGCTGGAAGGCGAAACGCTCGCCGACTGCCTGGAAAACTATTTCCTGCAATCCGAACAGCTCCCCACCCGGTTATTTATCCGTACCGGCGAACAGAACGGCCGCAGGGCCGCGGCGGGCATGCTGTTGCAGGTGCTGCCCGCGCAGGACGCCGCCCGCGATGATTTCGACCATCTGGCCCAGCTCACCGCCACCGTCAAAGAGGAAGAGCTGTTTTCCCTGCCGGCAAACGAGGTGCTCTACCGCCTCTACCATCAGGAGCAGGTGACGGTATATGAACCGCTGGCGGTCTCTTTCCAGTGCCACTGCTCGCGAGAGCGCTGCGCCGGGGCGTTAATGACCTTGCCGGAACAGGAAGTGAACGACATGCTGCGGCAGGACGGCGAGATCGATATGCACTGTGATTACTGCGGCAATCACTACCTTTTCGACGCCGATGACATACGGGCGCTTAAACAGGACTCATCAACTCATCTTCTCCATTGATTCCTGCACGGGTACCTTATGTACCCGTTCCCCTCAAATTGATTGTATAAAAAACAACCACATCTAATTTTTCAACCCGCAATATTGGCAAAGTTATTAAAAAATTTATTTAATTTTATGATTACTCTCGCGGTTAAAATAAGCTCACGGCATACAATGCTTGTTAGTTGAAATATAACAATTGAGGAGTAGCGCATGCAGATTAAAGGTGTTTCACCACAAGCCCTCGCGGCTTATGGAATCCAGAACGTCCGCGATATTGTCTACAATCCCAGCTATGAATTACTTTTTGAAGAAGAAATCTCCCCTACCCTACAAGGCTATGAAAGAGGAATAGAAACCAAACTGGGCGCGGTTGCCGTCGATACCGGCATTTTTACCGGCCGCTCGCCGAAAGATAAATACATCGTCCGCGATGACGTAACGCGCGACACCGTATGGTGGTCCGATCAGGGGAACGGAAAAAATGATAACCATCCCCTGAGCCAGGAAATCTGGACGCACCTGAAGCAGTTGGTCACGACGCAGCTGTCCGATAAACGGCTGTTTATCGTCGACGCCTTCTGCGGCGCCAACCCCGACAGCCGTCTGAAGGTTCGCTTTATCACCGAGGTCGCCTGGCAGGCGCACTTCGTGAAAAATATGTTTATCCGCCCCAGCGATGAGGAATTACAGGATTTCGAACCTGATTTCATCGTGATAAACGGCGCCAAATGCACCAATCCGCAGTGGCGGGAACAGGGGCTGAACTCCGAGAACTTTGTGGCGTTCAACCTGACGGAACGTATCCAGCTGATCGGCGGCACCTGGTACGGCGGCGAAATGAAAAAGGGGATGTTCTCCATTATGAACTACCTGCTGCCGCTGAAAGGCATCGCCTCCATGCACTGCTCGGCGAACGTCGGCGAGGATGGCGACGTGGCGGTGTTCTTCGGCCTTTCCGGCACCGGGAAAACCACCCTGTCGACCGACCCGAAACGTCAGTTGATCGGTGATGACGAGCACGGCTGGGATGACGACGGCGTATTCAACTTCGAAGGCGGCTGTTACGCCAAAACCATCAAGCTGTCCAAAGAGGCGGAGCCGGATATCTATGGCGCCATCAAACGGGATGCGCTGCTGGAAAACGTCACCGTGCTGGCGGACGGCAGCATCGATTTCAACGATGGTTCGAAAACCGAAAACACCCGCGTTTCCTACCCGATCTACCACATTCACAATATCGTCAAACCGGTTTCCAAAGCCGGACACGCCACCAAAGTGATTTTCCTGACGGCCGACGCGTTCGGCGTGCTGCCGCCGGTATCGCGCCTGACGTCGGATCAGACGCAGTACCATTTCCTCTCCGGCTTCACCGCCAAACTGGCGGGCACCGAGCGCGGCATCACCGAGCCGACGCCCACCTTCTCCGCCTGCTTCGGCGCCGCCTTTCTGACCCTGCATCCCACGCAGTACGCCGAGGTGCTGGTGAAACGCATGCAGGCGGCGGGCGCTCAGGCCTATCTGGTCAACACCGGCTGGAACGGCAGCGGGAAACGCATCTCCATCAAGGATACGCGCGGCATTATCGACGCCATCCTGAACGGCAGCATCGATGACGCGGAAACGCAGACGCTGCCGATCTTCGATCTGGAGATCCCCAGGTCGTTGCCCGGCGTCGATAGCGCGATCCTCGATCCGCGCGATACCTACGCCGATGGAGCGCAATGGCAGGAGAAAGCGGAAGATCTGGCGCGGCGCTTTATCGCCAACTTTGATAAATACACCGATGCGCCGGCCGGCGCCGCGCTGGTTAAGGCAGGGCCTAAGCTGTAAGGGATCGTAAGGGGTCGATAGTGCACACCTTTTGCCGGCACTGTCGTCCCCTTATCATTACCGTCATTCCTTACCATCACCGTCATCCCCTTACCATCACCGTCATCCCATTACCATTACCGTCATCCCCGCGAAAGCGGGGATCTCACGCAACGCCGGGTCGCCGGTAAAAGCAGGTCCCCGCCTACTGCCGCGGGGAAGACGGAAGTCGTTGGCGGGGAAGACGGAAGTCGTTGGCGGGGAAGACGGAAATTGTTGGCGGGAACGAAGGAAGTTGTCGGCAGGGACGACGCAAGTTGTTGACGGGAACGATGGGAGAGACGCCTTTTAACTCTCTTTTGCCGCCCCGCCCTCGGGCGCGGCGATATCGAACGGCAGCGGCAGATAAGCCCGCACGCACAGCCCGCCGCGCTCGCTGACGCCCACATCCAGCACCCCGTCATGAGCATCGATAATGCGCTGGACGATCGCCAGGCCAAGGCCGGTGCCGCTGGTGCTGCGCGCGCTGTCGCCGCGTACAAAAGGCTGGAAAAGGTGCTTCAGCAGCGCCGGTTCGATGCCGCTGCCGTCATCCTCCACCTGAAACCAGGCGCGCTGCAGTTCGCGCCCGGTACTGACCTTTATCCAGCCGTTGCCGTAGCGGGCGGCGTTCACCACCAGATTCAGCGCCGCGCGCTTGATGGATAACGGGCTGACGCGCACCAGCAGTTCGCCGCTGGCGAAATCGCTGTCGATCTGGCGCTCATAGCCGCTTTCCGCCGCCACCACTTCGCCCATAATGGCGTTCAGGTCGGCCACTTCCGTCTGCATTTCCTGCCCAGTGCGCAGGTAGTCGATAAACTGTTCGATAATCGCGTTGCACTCTTCAATATCCTTATTGATCGACTCCGCCAGATAGTCATCTTCCTTGCTCATCATTTCCGTCGCCAGGCGAATGCGCGTCAGCGGCGTACGCAGGTCGTGGCTGACCCCCGCCATCAGCAGGGTGCGATCGTCAGCCAGCAGCTTCACGCCGGACGCCATCTGGTTGAACGCCCGGGTGACGGAGCGCACCTCCGAGGCGCCGTACTCGCGCAGCGGCGGCGGAATAATCCCCTTCCCCACCTGCAAGGCGGCATGTTCCAGTTCAACCAACGGGCGATTCTGCACCCGGATAAACAGCCAGGCGCCGCCGATCACCAGCAGCATGATCGCCAGCGTATAACGAAACAGCGGAGAAAAATCCCCCTGATGGATCTCGGTCAGCGGCACCCGCACCCAGATATCCGGCGACAGCCAGGTTTTCAGCCATACCACCGGGGTATTCTTGCTCACTTCGACCCGCACATCCGTCGGGCCGCCCAGCTGCTGCGCCATCTGCTGGCTGAGAAATTTATAGTGCTGAGCCCAGCGCAGGCCGCTCTCCTCCGCCGCCTCATTGGTATATAACGAGATACCCAGCTCGCGGTAAATCTCGCGCCGGAACGCCGGCGGCACTTCAAGCGTGGAGCCATCCTCCAGTTGCAGGCTGTCGGTCATCAGCATTCTCACCTCGTAGGCCAGCACCTTATTGAACTGCTGCAGACTCGGTAAAATAGCGAAGTTGAGCACCACCAGATAGGTGGTGACCAGGCTGACGAACAATAGCGTGACAATCAGCAGCAGCGTTCGGGCGAACGAGCTGCGTGGAGAAAAGCGCCAGCGGATCATGCCTTACTGCCGTCCGGTACAAAGACGTAGCCCAGGCCCCAAACCGTTTGGATATAGCGCGGATGCGCCGGATCTTCCTCCACCATGCGCCGCAGACGGGAAATCTGCACGTCGATGGAACGCTCCATGGCGCTGTATTCGCGACCGCGCGCCAGATTCATCAGTTTGTCGCGCGACAGCGGTTCGCGCGGATGGCTGACCAGCGCTTTAAGCACCGCAAACTCGCCGCTGGTTAACGGCATCGGTTCGTCATCGCGAAACATTTCGCGCGTGCCCAGATTCAGCTTGAATTTGCCAAAAGCGATAATCGCCTCTTCCTGCGACGGCGCCCCCGGCAACTCATTGGCCTGACGACGCAGCACCGCGCGAATGCGGGCCAGCAGCTCGCGGGGGTTGAACGGCTTGGGTATATAGTCGTCGGCGCCGATTTCCAGACCGACGATACGGTCAACCTCTTCCCCTTTCGCCGTCACCATGATGATCGGCATCGGGTTGCTCTGGCTGCGTAAACGGCGGCAGATAGACAGGCCGTCCTCCCCCGGCAACATCAGATCCAGCACCATCAGGTGAAACGACTCGCGGGTCAGCAGGCGATCCATCTGTTCAGCATTGGCGACGCTGCGTACCTGAAAGCCCTGCTCGGTCAGATAACGCTCCAGCAGCGCGCGCAAACGCATGTCGTCATCCACAACCAGAATTTTATAATTCTCTTGCATTCTCTTTCTCCAAAGGCGTGATTGCCGCCGATGCCGCTATTGTTCAGAAACATACGAATTACTGACAGCCGTTTCTGGTGTATATTTCAGGCAAAATTGTTACAAAGCATATTAAACCACGTTTAATCAACCATTTCCTTTCATCGTCGGCGGCGAAATCCGCGCCTTGTAGTGGATTATAAAGACCCGTTAGCCAATAAAAAGTCACAGACTTCATTCTTTAAACAATTGGAGAGGGGGTGAAAGCCCGGCGGCGCGCTCGCCGCGTTACGGTTTTACATATTCGATGGTATTGATAAACCACATGCGCGGACCGTGCGGGGTATTGACGGTAAACTCGTCGTCGGCCTCCTTCTTCAGCAGCGCGCGCGCCATGGGAGAGTCGATCGAGATATACTCTTTATTCTCGCCGTAGATCTCATCCGGTCCGACAATACGAAAACGTTTTACCTCGCCCTCCTGGTTTTCGATCTCCACCCAGGCGCCGAAAAACACCTTGCCATCCTGCTGCGGCGAATAATCGACGATCTTCAGCTCCGTCAGGCATTTTCGCAGGTAGCGCAAGCGGCGATCGATCTGGCGCAGCAAACGTTTGTTGTAAGTGTAGTCCGCGTTCTCGGAACGATCGCCCAGGCTGGCCGCCCAGGAGACGATTTTCGTTATCTCCGGCCGCTTCACGTTCCACAGATGGTCGTGCTCTTCACGCAGTTTGTTGTAACCCTCCCGGGTTATCAGGTTGGTTTTCACGTCTGTCACCTCGCCCGGCATTCACCGTTAGCCGACTCTTTATTACGCAATTTTATAATTCTGATTAATAATCTGGCAACGGACATAAATGTGTCATTTCCATCCCGTACTTTGAGCCTCGAGAGAGCTATGGAGAACGGTTTATGTTTAGCTTAGACGCCATATTGCAAGATCTTGCCCCTCATCGCCACACTCCGGCCTGGCAGCGTACCTTATTACGCGCTCTGCTGTTCGAAAACAAAATTCAGCAATTTGCTCAACGCTATCCCTATTTAAAAGGGTTGGATCTGGTGGAGCAAATCCTCGATTACTTTAACTTCAGCAGCGAAATGGTCGAGGGCGACGTGGAAAATATCCCCAGCCGGGGACCGGTGGTGCTGGTCGCCAATCACCCGATCGGCTCGCTGGACGGCCTCGCGCTGTTGCGTACGGTGGCCGGCGTCAGGCCGGATGTGCGCATCGTCGCCAGCCAGCTGCTGTCTTACGTCGAACCGCTCAAAAATCTGTTCTTTGCGGTTGATAACTTTACTAACCGCACCAAACGCCAACAAATCGCCGCGATCCAGCAACATCTGGCAAACGAAGGCGCCATCATCGTCTTTCCGGCGGGCGAAGTGTCCCGCATCAGCCTGCAGGGCATACGCGACGGCCACTGGCACAACGGTTTTATCCGTATGGCGGGCAAAGCCCGGGCGCCGGTGGTGCCGATACATATCAGCGGACGCAACAGCGGTCTGTTTTATCTTTCCTCGCTGATGTACCGCCCGCTCTCCACCCTGCTGCTGGTCAGGGAAATGTTTCGCCAGCGGGATCACTCGCTGAAAATCCGCATCGGCGCCCGCATTCCCTATGCCTCCTGGAGCCAGGGAGAGTGGAACGCCGACGATCTGGCCGCCCGCTTCAGACGCCACGTTTACCGCCTGGGACAGGGCAAACCCGGCTGTTTTCCGGCGGAGAAGCCGATTGCGCTGGGCGAAGACCGCGCGTTGCTGAAACACGCGCTGGCCGCTTGCGAAACGCTGGGCGCCACGCCGGACGGTAAGACAGTCTACCTGTATCGACGCGGCGAGGAAGACTATGTCCCGATCCTGCGCGAACTGGGACGCCTGCGGGAAATCGCCTTCCGCGCGGTGGGAGAAGGCTCGGGCCAGCGCCGCGATCTGGACGGCTACGACGACGATTACCTGCATCTTATTCTGTGGGATGAGAGCGATCTGGAGATTGTCGGCGCCTATCGTTTTATTCCCACCGCCCGGCAGATAGCGCAAAAAGGCAAAAACGGCCTGTACAGCCACAGCCTGTTCCATTACGGCGAAGAGATGAATCCGATACTGGCGTCCGGTCTGGAACTGGGGCGCAGTTTCATCCAGCCCAAATACTGGGGCAAACGCGGGCTGGACTATCTCTGGCTGGGGATCGGCGCCTATCTGGCGCGCTATCCGCAATGCCGCTACCTGTTCGGCCCGGTGTCGCTGTCCGGCAGTTTGCCGCCCACGGCGCGAGATTTGCTGGTGGCCTTTTACCGGCTGCATTTCGCTCCCAGCCAACCGCTGGCGCAGTCGCGGCGTCCCTATCCGGCTTCCCTGCCCGGCGTGCTGCAACAGTTTTCAGGCACCGACTACCAGCGGGATCTGACCCTGCTGAAAAGCATGCTCGGCAATATGGGGTGCGCCATCCCCACGCTGTATAAACAATATTCGGAGATCTGCGAACCCGGGGGCGTACAGTTTATCGACTTCGGCATCGATCCCGATTTCAACAACTGTGTCGACGGGCTGGTTCTGGTGGATCTGCAGCGGCTAAAGCCTTCCCGGCATCAGCGTTATATTGCGCCGTTTATTGCAGCGGAACGATAATCAAGCCCCTTTGCCGCGCCGCCGGCAATGCTAAAAAATAGATAAGCAAACGCCAAATTCATGGTTTGCCATTAAATTTCCGCGTGTTTGAATCAGCAAAACCGTTATTACCGCGATAGTTGTTATCTGGTTACTTCATAAGGAAATTAACATGAAATGGCGCCTTTTCACCGGCTTTTTTTCCGCCGTGGCATTGATGAGCACCCTTAGCGCGCACGGGGCGGAAGGCGATAAAAAAACGCTGAAGCTGGGCTTTAATCCCGGTCCTTATAAAGAGCAGTTCGCCGAGGGCGTGGCGCCTTATCTGCAGCAAAAAGGATATAACATCGAATACGTTGATTTCAGCGACGGCATTCAGGTTAATCACGCCGTCAATACCGGTGATATCGACGCCAACGTTATGCAGCATCCGGTATACCTTGAGTCGGTCAACGTGCGATTGGGAATTAATAATGTCGGGATTGTACAGGTGCCGACGCCGCCTATGGGCCTCTATTCGCAAAAGCATAAACATGCCGACAAACCGCGGCCCGGCACGGTTATCTCCGTTCCCAACCAGCCCTCCAACGAATATCGGGCGGCGCTGTTGCTGCAGGATTTAGGCTGGATAAAAATTGCGGACAATGCCGAGCCGGCGACATTTTCGCAGAAGCATATTATCGAGAACCCCTACAAGATCGTATTAAAAGAGCTGGATAATGCCCAACAGGTGCGGGCATTGCCGGACGTCGACTACGGCGCCATTCAGGGGAATTTCGCCGTTTCAAGCGGACTCAAGCTTAATTCCGCCCTGCAGCTGGAGAATCCGACCCAGGGCTTTATTAATGTCGTCACCGTCGCCGGGAAAAATAAAGACGCGCAGTTTGCCAAGGATATTATCGCCGGTTATCACTCGGCGGAATTTAAAAACTATATCCAAAGCCATCCGCAGTATGAAGGTTATCTGTTGCCTGATTATTTGAAATAACCGGCAGCGGAAACGAATGAGTAAAAAATAATGATTGAGCTGAGAAACGTAAGTAAAACTTTTCAGCGCAACGGCAGCGGCGTAACCGCGTTGCAGGATATTCATTTACGGATAGAAAAAGGGGATATTTTCGGCATTATCGGCTATAGCGGCGCGGGGAAAAGCACCCTGCTGCGCATGATCAACGGACTGGAAACGCCCACCGCGGGCGAGGTGCTGATTAACGACGTGTCGCTGAATACCCTGCGTCAGCGTCAGTTAAGCACCCTGAAAAGGGATATCGGCATGATCTTTCAGCACTTCAGTTTGCTGAGGTCGAAAACCGTATTTCACAACGTGGCGATGCCGCTGGTGCTGGCGGGCAAGAGTAAGACATATATCCGCCAGCGGGTGGCCGAACTGCTGGACTATGTCGGTCTGGGCGATCGCTCCCGCAGCTATCCGAACGAGCTGTCCGGCGGTCAGAAACAGCGCGTCGGCATCGCGCGCGCGCTGGCGATGAACCCGTCGATTCTGCTGTGCGACGAGGCCACGTCGGCGCTTGATCCGCAAACCACCATTCAGATCCTGCTGCTGTTGAAACGCATTAACCGCGAATACAACATTACGGTGGTGCTGATCACCCATGAAATGTCGGTGATCCAAAAGATCTGCAACAAAGTCGCGGTGATGGAGCAAGGCCGGGTGATTGAACAGGGTGCGGTGATTGAGGTATTCGGCCGTCCCGCCCACCCCGCCACGGTCAATTTTGTCCGCACGGTAATTCAGGATCGTCTGCCGGACAGCCTGGCGCAGACCCTGCATGCAGAAAGCGGCAAGCTGCTGCGTCTTGAATTTGTCGGGCTCTCCGCCGGCCGGCCGGTGATCTGCAACGCCATCAAAAAATACGATGTGGAGATCACTATTCTGTTTGCCAGCATGTCCGAAGTTCAGGACACCACGCTCGGCTTTATGATGGTGCTGTTAAACGGCGATGATGCGCAGATAACCCAAACCATGGCTTATCTTGCCGCCGCCGGCGTGATTATTCAGGAGCCGTAGCCATGTTTGAAACCGCGATAACCGCCGATCAATTCCTTCTCGCCCTGCACGATACGCTGATCATGGTCAGCGTCTCCCTGGCGCTCGGCTCGCTGCTCGGCGTCCCGCTCGGCATTCTGCTGGTCGTCACCCGCCCCGGCGGGCTGCTGCAAAGCGCCGCGCTGTACCGCATACTGAACCCGCTGGTGAATATTATCCGCTCGCTGCCGTTCATTATCCTGCTGATCGCCATTCTGCCGCTGACCCGGCTGATCGTGAACACCACCATAGGCACGCCGGGGGCCATCGTGCCGCTGATTATCTTTATCGCCCCCTATATCTCCCGCCTGGTGGAAAACTCGCTGCTGGAGGTGGACGAAGGCATTATCGAGGCGGCCAAGGCGATGGGCGCCACGCCGTTGCAGACCATCTGGCACTTTATGCTGCCCGAGGCGCTGTCGTCGCTGATTTTAGCCCTGACCACCGCCACCATCGGCCTGATTGGCGCGACGGCCATGGCCGGCACCGTCGGCGGCGGCGGAATCGGCGATCTGGCGATCACCTACGGCTATCAGCGTTTCGACACCTTCGCCACCGTCACCACCGCGCTGGTGCTGATCGCGCTGGTACAGCTGTTGCAATCGCTGGGAAACCATATCGCCCGCCGGATCCGTCGCGAATAGCCGACGGGTTATCACCTTGAGTCTGGCCGGGGTATCCCGCCCATAACAACATCAGTTCACAATTTAGCCGCTCTTATACCGGACCCATTTGGCTTAATGCATGTATGCTTTTTTCTGTGTGGTAATCAGAAAGGAGCGAAAAAGTATGAAACAGTCCGTGGCCGCTTTAGTAGCAAAAACCCTGGAAAGCGCCGGCGTAAAACGCATTTGGGGCGTAACCGGAGATTCGCTGAACGGGTTGAGCGATAGCCTGAACCGTATGGGCACCATCGAATGGATGCCGACGCGTCATGAAGAGGTGGCGGCATTCGCCGCCGGCGCCGAAGCGCAAATCAGCGGCGAGCTGGCGGTTTGCGCCGGCTCCTGCGGCCCCGGAAACCTGCATTTGATTAACGGCCTGTTTGATTGCCATCGCAATCACGTTCCGGTGCTCGCCATCGCCGCGCATATTCCTTCCAGTGAAATCGGCAGCAACTACTTCCAGGAAACCCATCCGCAGGAACTGTTTCGCGAATGCAGCCACTACTGCGAGCTGGTTTCCAATCCGGAACAGCTCCCCCAGGTGCTGGGCATCGCCATGCGCAAGGCGATTCTCAATCGCGGCGTGTCCGTGGTGGTACTGCCCGGCGATATCGCGCTACAACCCGCGCCGGAAGAGGCGACGGCGGACTGGTATCCGCCGCAGCATCCCCTGGTTCAGCCCAACGAACGCGAGATGCGCAAGCTGGCCGACCTGCTGAATAACGCCAAAAACATTACGCTGATGTGCGGCAGCGGCTGTGCGGGCGCCCATGATGAAGTGGTGCAACTGGCCGCCGCGCTGAAAGCGCCGGTGGTCCACGCGCTGCGCGGCAAAGAGCATATTGAATATGACAACCCGTACAGCGTCGGCATGACCGGCCTGATCGGCTTCTCATCCGGCTACCACGCAATGATGAACGCCGATACGCTGGTGCTGCTGGGCACGCAGTTCCCTTACCGCGCCTTCTACCCGGCCGACGCCGCCATCGTGCAGATCGATATCGACCCCGGCAGCCTCGGTTCGCACTGCCATGTGGATATGGCGCTGATGGGGGATATCAAATCCACGCTGACCGCGCTACTGCCGCAGTTAGAGGAAAAAACCGACCGCAAATTCCTCGACAAGGCATTAGAGCACTACGCCGACGCGCGTAAAGGGCTCGACGATCTGGCGACCGCCAATGATAAACAGGCGATCCACCCGCAGTATCTGGCGCAGCAGATCAGCCGCTACGCCAGCGAGGATGCGATCTTTACCTGCGACGTGGGAACGCCGACCGTATGGGCCGCACGCTATCTGAAAATGAACGGCAAACGCCGCCTGATCGGCTCGTTCAGCCACGGTTCAATGGCCAACGCCATGCCGCAGGCGCTGGGAGCGCAGGCGATCGATCGCCAGCGCCAGGTTATTTCGCTGAGCGGCGACGGCGGGTTCAGCATGCTGATGGGCGATTTCCTGTCGGTCGCCCAGCTCAAGCTGCCGGTGAAAATCGTGGTGTTTAACAACAGCGTGCTGGGCTTTGTCGCCATGGAGATGAAGGCCGGCGGCTATCTGACGGACGGCACCGAGTTGAAAAATCCTGACTTTGCCGCTATCGCCAACGCCTGCGGCGTGAAAGGCATCCGGGTGGAAAAAGCCTCTGAGCTGGACGCCGCCCTGGAAGAGGCCTTTGCCTTCGACGGCCCGGTGCTGCTCGACGTCATCACCGCCACCGAAGAGCTGGCGATGCCGCCGCAGATCAAGCTGGATCAGGCAAAGGGCTTTAGCCTTTACATGCTGCGCGCCATTATCAACGGACGCGGCGATGAAGTGCTTGAGCTGGCGAAAACCAACTGGCTGCGTTAACACCGCCCCGGCGGCAAAACGGCCGCCTGATTCACGGTATAAATCAGGGCATCAACCACGCGGCCCCGCGTTATTTATCCTGCCGGGAAACATAGTCCCGGCGAGGCTGCCCGGTGTAAACCTGACGCGGGCGATAGATCCTCAGTTCCTGCCCATGCATTTCATTCCAGTGCGCAATCCAGCCCACGGTGCGGCCGACCGCGGAGATCACCGTAAACATGGATGACGGCAGCCCCATCGCCTTGAGGATCACCGCGGTGTAAAAATCGGCGCTGGGATACAGTTTATGCTCCAGGAAATAGGGATCGGTAATGGCGATATGCTCCAGTTCGACGGCGACCTGCAGCAGGCTGTCTTCCATCCCCAGTTCGCTGAGCACTTCATGGCAGGTTTTGCGCAGCACGGCGGCGCGCGGATCGAAATGGTGATAGACCGAATTACCGAAGCCCATCAGCCGCAGCGAGCTGCGCTTATCCTTGGCGCGCTGTAAAAATGCGGGAATGCGATCGACCGTTTTGATCTCTTCCAGCATACGCATACAGGCTTCGTTGGCGCCCCCGTGCAACGGCCCCCACATGGAGGACAGCCCCGCCGCGACGCTGGCGAAGGGATTGGCCCCGGACGAACCGGAAGCCCGGACCGCCATGGTGGAGGGGCACTGGCCGTGGTCGGCGTGCAGAATCAGAATCCGGTTCATCGCCCTTTCCAGCACCGGGTTCACTTCATAGGTTTCCGCCGGCACCGCAAACAGCATATGCAGGAAATTACCGGTATAGGAAAGCGCATTGCGCGGGTAAACCGCGGGCTGTTCAATCGAATATTTGTAACACATCGCCGCCAGCGTCGGCATTTTCGACAGCAGCCGGACCGCGGCCAGCTCACGGTGTTCGGCGTTATCAATATCCAGCACGTCATGGTAGAAAGCCGCCAGCGCCCCGACGACCGCACACATCAGCGCCATGGGATGGGCGTCGCGCCGAAAGCCGCTGAACATCCGGCCGATCTGCTCATGCACCAGGGTATGGCGGGTAATGGTATTGGCGAAGCTGGCGTACTCGTCCTTAGAAGGCGCCTCGCCGTGCAGGAGAATAAAGCAGACTTCGGTAAAATCGCATTTATCCGCCAGCTGCTCGACGGGAAAGCCGCGGTGCAACAGCACGCTGTTGGCTGCGTCAATGTAGGTAATCGCCGATTCGCAACCCGCCGTATTGGCAAAGCCGGGATCGTAGCTGCAGAGTTCCTGCGCGCCAAGCGGGCGGATATCCAGCGCATCCTTTCCCATCACCCCCGAACGAATATCCAGCGTGATATCTTCCTGCCCGTCGCGCACAAGGGTGGCCTTTCTTACTGTCATTGATGCTCTCCTGACCGAATTGCTACTGGTGGTGGCTAATTTTATGGCTGTGGTTGCCCGCCGTCGCCGAACAACTTTCCCATGCTTATTTAATACGCTAAAAACGCCGCGCAGTGATCACAATCTTATCTAATATTGATGCAGATAAAGTTTACCCTATCCCCGAAACCGTTTTTTTACCATGCCGCCGCGGCGATAGCCGTCTTCCCCCGACGGGTACGGCTGGCATTTTTTGTTATCAAACCGTATAACTGTCCTCCAGTTGTTTAACCCATTAATTGATGACTATCGATATCAGACCTATGAATGATTCATTAAGCCAGATTATCGCCGGCGAACTGCAGGCGCGTACGGAGCAAGTGGACGCCGCCGTCCGCCTGCTGGACGAAGGCAACACCGTCCCCTTTATCGCCCGATACCGCAAGGAAGTGACCGGCGGGCTGGATGATACGCAGCTGCGTCAGTTGGAAACCCGTCTGAGTTACCTGCGCGAACTGGACGATCGGCGCCGGACTATTCTGAAATCCATCGACGAACAGGGAAAACTGACCGATCAGCTCGCCAATGCCATTAACGGCACGCTGAGCAAGACCGAACTGGAAGATCTCTATCTGCCGTACAAGCCCAAGCGGCGCACCCGCGGCCAGATCGCCATCGAGGCCGGCCTCGAACCGCTGGCGGAGAGCCTGTGGCGGGATCCGGCCCAGGAGCCGGAACGGGCGGCGCAGGTTTACGTCGACGCCGACAAAGGCGTGGCGGACGTGAAAGCGGCGCTGGACGGCGCGCGCTATATTCTGATGGAGCGCTTTGCGGAGGACGCGGCGCTGCTGGCGAAAGTGCGTCACTATCTGTGGAAGAACGCCCACCTGGTTTCCCGCGTGGTGGAAGGGAAAGAGGAGCAAGGGGCGAAGTTTCGCGACTATTTCGACCATCATGAGCCGATTGCCCAGGTGCCTTCCCACCGGGCGCTGGCCATGTTCCGCGGCCGCAACGAAGGGATATTGCAGCTGTCGCTGAACGCCGATCCGCAGTTTGAGGAAGCGCCGCGTGAAAGCTACTGCGAGCAGATTATTATCGACCATCTGGACCTGCGGCTGGGCAATGCGCCGGCGGACGGCTGGCGGCGGGCGGTGATTAACTGGACCTGGCGCATCAAGGTGCTGCTGCACCTGGAAACCGAGCTGATGGGCAGCGTGCGGGAAAAAGCGGAAGACGAAGCGATCAACGTCTTCGCCCGCAATATGCACGACCTGCTGATGGCGGCGCCGGCGGGCATGCGCGCCACCATGGGGCTGGATCCCGGCTTGCGCACCGGGGTGAAAGTGGCGGTGGTGGACGCCACCGGCAAGCTGGTGGCCACCGATACCATTTATCCGCATACCGGCCAGGCGGCCAAAGCCGCGGCTATCGTCGCCGCGCTGTGCATCAAGCATCAGGTGGAGCTGGTGGCCATCGGCAACGGCACCGCCTCGCGGGAAACCGAACGCTTCTTCCTCGATACCCAAAAACAGTTCCCGGACGTCAAAGCGCAGAAGGTGATCGTCAGCGAAGCGGGGGCCTCGGTGTATTCGGCCTCCGAGCTGGCGGCGCAGGAATTCCCCGATCTCGACGTGTCGCTGCGCGGCGCGGTGTCCATCGCCCGCCGCTTGCAGGACCCGCTGGCGGAGCTGGTGAAAATCGATCCGAAATCCATCGGCGTCGGCCAGTATCAGCACGACGTCAGCCAGAGTCTGCTGGCGAAAAAGCTGGATGCGGTGGTGGAAGACTGCGTCAACGCCGTCGGCGTCGATCTGAATACCGCCTCCGTCGCCCTGCTGACCCGCGTGGCGGGCCTAACGCGGATGATGGCGCAGAATGTGGTGGCCTGGCGGGACGAAAACGGCCGTTTCCGCAACCGGGAACAGCTGCTGAAAGTCAGCCGCCTGGGACCGAAAGCCTTCGAGCAGTGCGCGGGCTTTCTGCGTATCAATCACGGGGATAACCCGCTGGACGCCTCGACGGTTCACCCGGAAGCCTATCCCGTGGTGCAACGTATTCTTGCCGCCACCGAACAGGCCATTCAGAACCTGATGGGCAACCCCGAGGCGCTGCGCAACCTGAAGCCCGCCGACTTTACCGACGCGCGTTTCGGTGTGCCCACCGTCACCGACATCATCAAAGAGCTGGAGAAGCCGGGGCGCGATCCGCGGCCGGAGTTCAAAACCGCCAGCTTCGCCGACGGCGTGGAAACCATGAACGATCTGCTGCCGGGCATGATCCTGGAAGGCGCGGTCACCAACGTCACCAACTTCGGCGCCTTTGTGGATATCGGCGTCCATCAGGACGGGCTGGTGCATATCTCCGCCCTCGCCGACCGCTTTGTCGATGACCCGCATAAGGTGGTGAAAGCCGGGGATATCGTAAAAGTCAAAGTGATGGAGGTCGACCTGCAACGCAAACGCATCGCGCTGACCATGCGGCTGGACGAACAGCCGGGGGAAACCGCCGCGCGCCGCGGCGCCGGAACTCGCGACGCCAGCGCCCCGGCCAACCGGCCGGCAGGCAAATCCCGCCCCCGCCCGGCCAACGCGCCGACGGCAGGCAACAGCGCCATGAGCGACGCGCTGGCCGCGGCGTTAAAAAAGCGTTGATCCTGTGCCGACCCCACCCCAACCCTCCCCTTCGCAGGGGAGGGAGCAGGTTTTCTCCTCCCCCTGCGAAGGGGGAGGCCGGGAGGGGGTCGTGCGGCAAAAGATATTCACTGACGTTTGGCAGATGCCAGCCCGCTGCTAATCAACATCAATACGCCATCAATATTTTTCATAATGTCGGTGTTGGATATTCTCAACACGCTTAAACCCAGAGAACGTATATAGTCATCCCGTAAACAATCATGCGCGCTGCCTTGCGCCGAAAAATGGCTGTCGCCGTCAACTTCAATGACCAAATGGCACTCGGCACAATAGAAATCGACAATATAAATACCAATACCATGCTGTCTGCGAAATTTCACACCTAACTGACGATGCCGAATTTTCTCCCACAGCCGGCGTTCAGGTTCGGTAAGATTTTGACGCAGTTCACGCCTTAGTCCGGTTCGTTCACGCCGATTAAAAATTTTCACCTAGCCCCACGGAATATCCAGGGACTCAACGATCGCAACAATTCCGTTTCTCACGATCTCTGCGCCCCATGATTATTACATGCCGCCAATCATGGGGCAGCGAGCGGCTAAAAACGATAATGACGGAACAAAGATGCAGAGCGCTACGCATTAGTTATTCTGACTTGCCCAGGCCCGACACTTTATTGCCAAAGCAGGTTCCAGGCCATCACTCCCCCCGCAGCGCCGCGGCGGGCGACCGGCGATAAACCAGCATGGCGGGAACGGTCAGCACCACGGCGGCGACCAGCAGCAAGAGCAAGACGAACCTTATATCTTCCCATTCCAGCGTCACCGGCAGGACAAAACCGCTCTTCTCGCTCATGATCACCGCAATGGCCCGGGCGGCGGCATAGCCGATGCCCGTCCCCAGCAGCACCCCGGCGCTCACCAGCGACATCAGCCCGCACCAGATCAGCGCGAAAATACCGTAACGCGGCGCGCCGAACGCCCGCAGCGCGCCGATCTGTTTTTGCCGCTGCCGCAGATGAATCACCGCCGCCATCGCCACCGCCACGCCGACCAGCGCCTGGGTTCCCACGGAGAGGTAAACCAGCAGCTCGCGGATATCCCCCAGAATAGAATAGAGTTTTACCAGCACTTCGCCGGGAAACACCGCCTGAGTCTGGTTGCTGCGATATAGCGAACGCAGCTGATAGGCTCCGGCGATACTCTTGGGCTTGACCACAATGGCCGGCACCCCCGCCGGATGAGCATGTTCCTGCCGCGCGTCGCGCTCGTGCTCCTCTGCGTGATGCCGTTCGTCGTGGTTATGGCGTTCGTCCGCATGGTGCTCATCGCCGTGATGATCGTCATCATGGTGTTTATGCGCGCCCTGAGGCCCTTCAGCCTCGTGGTGGTCATGCCCGGCGTCGCCCGGCGGCTGAATGCCGTGTACCCGCCAGACCGCGTTCACCGGCACCAGAATCGCCTTGTCCCAGGCGCTGCCGTCGGCGGGCAAAATCCCCACCACGGTGTAAGTCACCCCGTCGTGCGCATGCGCGCCCTCGGTGCCGATCTGCCCGTGGACGGGACTGAATTTATCCCCCAGCGCCAAACCGCTGTGCTCGCCCACCACCGCTTCGTAACCATCGTTAAATACCCGCCCGGCCGTCAGCCGCCGCTTGCCGTTATCGGTCACCAGCGGCGCCGTGGTGCCGACAATCGGCATCCCCTGATAGAAGTCGCCAAACGCCACCGGCGCCGCCCAGGCCACCAGCGGATTTTTCGCCAGGTCGTCCAGTACCTGCGCGGGGATCAGCGTCAGCGCCGAGGGTTGCAGAAAAACGGAAGAGAGCACCAATTGCGTTTCGCTGCCCGGCGCGCCGATCACCAGATCAAAGCGATCCGCCGCTTGCGCGCTCCCCATGCGCAGCGCTCTTTCCTGTAGGCTGACGGAAATACTCAACGCCGTGGCGGTCGCGATCAGCAACACCACGACCAGGATGCCCGGCCATAATCGGCGCCAGTCAACCCAAATCAGTCGCCATGGGATCATCATGCCGCCTCCGGTTGGGCGCGATCGGCGATCAGCCGCCCTTTTTCCAATTGCAGACAACGGGTCATGCGCGCCGCCAGATGGCGATCGTGGGTGATGGCCACCAGCGTGGCGCCATTGTTGCGCGCCAGCGTCGCCAGCAACTCGGCGATGTGCTCGCCGCTGCGCGCATCCAGACTGGCCGTCGGTTCATCGGCGACGATAATTTGCGGCGCGCTCAGCAGCGCTCTGGCGACCGCCACCCGCTGCTTTTCGCCGCGCGACAGCACCTCAACCGGGCGCGTGCCGGTATCCAGCCCGACCTGCGCCAGCAGATCGGCCGCTCGCCGCTTTAACGCGGCGGGCAGGCGCCAGTAATGAAAGCGCGCCGGCAGCAAGACGTTTTCCAGCGCGCTCATACCGGGAAACAGATGAAAATCCTGCATCACCAGCCCCACGTGTCCGGCCCGCCAGCGATCGCGTCCCGCTTCATTCAGCCGGCGGATATCCTGCCGCGCCCAGATCACGCTGCCCGTACCGCTGTTATCCATGCCGGTAATGGCATTCACCAGCGTGGTTTTGCCCGAGCCGGACGGCCCCATCACCGCCACCCGCTCCCCCGCCGCAATACGCAACGCCGGAATATCCAGCACGGCATCCGGCGTATCGGGAAAGGTGACGCTCAGGTCTTGAATCAGTAACTCCGCCATCGCCCCTCCTACAGGGTATCGAACGTCGCTTCACGCAGCCGCAGCAGGCTGACGAAGCCGGTTTGCGCATCGGTCCACGAACCGTGCTCCAGCACGCCCTCCACCTCAATCATGGCGTTGTTCTGCACGAAGGTTTGCCGCTTGGCCAGATAGACCACCACAATGTCTTCCGGCCAGTCGGCGTCGGAGGAACAGAACGGGCACAGCGCCATCGGCATTTTGGTCAACACGAAGAACTGCGATTCAGCCTTCAGCGGGGGCGCCATAAAGCCGCGCATCGTTACCCGCTTGCCGGATAACGTTTTAACCTCGTCGGAGAATTCCAGCCCCAATACGCCATAAGACGCATACAGCTTGTCGAAAGAGAGTTCGGGCGGCCCGGCTTTCACATGTGCCGACGGCGCCAACAGCGCGATCAGCACGATGACTTTCAGCCAGATAAATAGCGGGGTTGCCCCCGCCGGATTGCCATTGGACTCGCTCATACCAGTCAATTACTTCTTGTCCTGCGGTTTTATCGCCAGGGCATCGACAATCACCCGGAACAGCTCGGTGTTTTCCATATAACCGCGGATTCGTTCAGCCCCCGGACCGCTGGCCTGAATCACCATATCGTCCACCGCATGCACGCCGGTGTCGGAAGAGCGCGGCAGGATGCCCTCGCGGAACACCGCGCCCGGCGTTTTTTCATAGGCTTTGTTCGCCACGTACTCATCTTTCTCGTTCTTGATGGCCGGCACAAAGGTGCCATCCAGTTTCGGACGGAAGGTTTCGTAGTAGTCAGGGAAGTTGTTGAAAAAGACCGCCAGACGTTTGGACACATTCACGTCGTCCGGGTAACCGTCTTTATTGGCGTCCTGATAGTTCGGATAGCCGGCGTCTTCATACACGCCGACCTTTTCGCGCATATCGTCGCCCGGTTTTTCATCATCCACCGTGCCGATAATGGAGATGCCGTGGGTATGGTCGCCGGTCACGATAATCAGCGTATCCGGGTTTTTCTCGGCAAACTTCTGCGCCAGCGCCACCGACTGATCCAGCATGATGGTGTTATAGAAGGAGCGTTCCCAATCCAGCGGATGCGAGGCTTTGTCGATCAGCGCGGACTCCACCATCAGGAAGAAACCGTCCTGATTTTTAGACAGTACGTCCAGCGCCGCCTGGGTCATCTCGGTCAGATCCGGCTGATTGGGGAATTTCTTCGCCACGTCGTTTTTCAGGAAACGGCGATCCAGCACGCCGTCCATATTGCCGGTATGGAACAGCCCCAGAAGCTTGGTGGCCTGCGCCGCGTTCTGCTTCAGGGTATCGGCGTCGGTCGCCAGCTGGTAGCCCGCCTGCTGGAATTTTTCAATATAGTTATTTTCGTCTTTGCGTTTTGAGCCGGGCGTACTCTTGGGCAGGAAATAGGCCGAACCGCCCCCCAGAATCACGCTGGGCTGGACCTGGTAAAACATCTCGACGATTTCCGCTTTATCCGCGCGACGGCGGGTGTGGGATACCACCGCCGCCGGCGTCGCATCTTCAATTTCAGCATCGCTGACCACGCCGACGGACATCTTGGTCGAACGGGTAATCAGCTCGCCCAGCGTTTCCTGTTTCGGATGCTCCAGCGAGTTCTTACTGCGGCTGACGTACACGCCCAGCGCATTTACGCCGGATTTATGGCCGGTCATGTAGGCGCTCATGGTATTGGCGCTGTCCGCGGCGATGGAATCGGTACTGGAAGTCCCGGCGAACGCCATATATTGCAGATCGTCAATCGCCAGACGGCCGTCGGCTTTCCCTTCGGTCACGCCTTTAGACAGAATGCGGGCGCCGGTACGGTGGGCCACCGACAGGCCGTCGCCGATAAACAGGATCACGTTTTTGGCTTTACGCTCAGCGGACGTCGGGTAAACGTCCCAGGTTACCGAGGAGGTTTTTCCTTTGGCCCGCGCTTCCACCACGTATTTTCCCGCTTCCGGCAGGCTGACATCCCGCACCCACACGGCGGAGACGTTTTCGCTGTCTTCACGTTCGACAAAGGCGGCCGCTTTTCCCAGCACCTGCTGATAATCTTTGCCGTTGATCAGGATACGAATGTCTTCCGGCTTGAGCACCTCATCAAATTCGACTTTAAAATCGAACTTCCCGCCGGTAAGAATGGTGGCGCGGTCGATGGGATAAATGGCCTGCGCCTGGGCGATCCCCGGCAGTGCGGCGGCAAACAGTAACGGCAGTAACCAACGAGCTTTCATCGAGATGTCCTTGATTGCGGAATTAACAGGACATAACCTAATGGTCTTTTTTTACAGTTTGATGAACATGGATATCCTTGCTGACATCTGTTTACATGCCGTCATATCACCTCCGGCCGCTGGCTAAACGCCAGCAGCCGTTCCGCCACCGCGTCAGGATGGGAAATAAACGGCGCATGCGCGGCCTTGGGGATAACCACGGAAGAGGTGTTCGGCCACAGGCTATCCAGTACCCCCGCCACCCGGCGCGGCACCAGCCCGTCCAGCGCCCCGTACAGGCGCAGAAACGGCAGCGCCAGCGATGCCAGCGGCTGACGCAGATCCGTCCGGCGCAGAATCTCCAGCCCGCCGTTCAGCGCCTCGACGGAGGGCATGGGCTGTTCCAGCACCACGCGTTTCAGCAACCGGGCGTCCTGGCGCGCGCTCTCCGTGCCCAGCGTTTGCAGCGCCAGAAAACGTTCGACGGTGCGCTGAAAATCCTCGCTGAGCTGTTGCTGAAAGCCGTGCAACACCTCCGGCTTAATCCCCGGCCATGCCTCTTTGGCGCCAAAGCAGGGGGACGAGGCCACCGTGATCAAGCCGCTCACCCGCTGCGGCGCGCTTAACGCTATGCGACTGGCGACCAGTCCGCCCAGCGACCAGCCCAGCCAGATGGCGCGCTCCGGCGCCTGCGCCAGCACCGTTGCCGCCATCTCCTCCAGCGACAGCGCCCCGAATCCCCGGCTTCTGCCATAGCCGGGCAGGTCCACCCGATGCAGGCGAAAATGCGCAGCCAGTCGCGGCGCGATGCCATCCCATACCTGCGCGTTCAGTCCCCAGCCGTGCAGCAACACAAGTTCTGTTTTTCCTGCGCCTTCGGTCTGCCAATACAGCGATTTCATCCGTTATCTTCCTGTTTTATCATTTTTCGGGGAAACGCCTATGTTAACCATCGCCGCCCGCTGCTGGCTATGCCGGCTGCCGCTTTATCACAGCCGGCACGGGATTTGCTCATTCTGCCAGCGCCATTTACCCCCGCTCCCCGCCTGCTGTCCGCGCTGCGGACTGCCCGCGGGCGATACCACGCGGCCATGCGGCCGCTGTCTGCGCAATCCGCCGCCCTGGCAATCAATCATCTTTGTCAGCGACTATGTTCCACCGCTTAACACGTTGATAAAAGAGTTTAAATTCAACGGTAAAACGGAGCTGGCCGCGGTGCTTGCCCGGCAAATTTTATTACGCTGGCTGGCGGCCTACCGTGAACGGGCGCTGCCGTCCCCGCCTTATCTGCCGCGGCCCGAGCAGCTGTTCACCGTACCCTTGCATAAATGGCGTCACTGGTCGCGCGGATTCAACCAGACCGAACTGCTGGCCCGCCCCCTGAGCCATTGGCTGCGCTGCGACTATGAACCGCGGGCGCTTACCCGCGTGCGCCAGACCCGGATTCAACAACGGCTCGGCGCCGGCGCCCGGCGTAAAAATCTGCGCGGCGCTTTTCGCTGCGACCTGTCGTTGACGGGAAAACAGGTGGCGTTGCTGGATGACGTGGTGACGACGGGCAGTACCGCGGCGGAAATCAGCCGGGTGTTGCTGAATCGAGGGGCGGCCGGGGTTCAGGTATGGTGTTTGTGCCGCACCTTGTAGTTCGCGGGGGGATGGGCGTATTATAACCGGTAAGCATGGTCAACATTGAGTCTAACATTATGATCCGTATTACTGACGCTGCTCAGGAACACTTTCTAAAATTGCTGGCAAAACAGGAAGAAGGCACGCAAATCCGCGTTTTCGTCATTAATCCCGGCACGCCGAACGCCGAGTGCGGCGTCTCCTATTGTCCGCCGGACGCAGTGGAAGCCAGCGATACCGAACTGAAGTTCGAGAAAATTTCAGCCTACGTGGACGAACTCAGCGCGCCCTATCTGGAAGACGCCGAAATCGATTTCGTTACCGACCAGCTGGGCTCTCAGCTTACGCTGAAAGCGCCCAACGCCAAGATGCGTAAAGTGGATGACGACGCGCCGCTGATTGAACGCGTGGAGTATGTGCTGCAATCGCAGATCAACCCGCAGCTGGCCGGCCACGGCGGCCGCGTAACGCTGATGGAAATTACCGACGACGGCCTGGCGATCCTGCAATTCGGCGGCGGCTGCAACGGCTGTTCGATGGTCGACTACACGCTGAAGGAAGGGATTGAGAAAGAGCTGCTGGAAAAATTCCCCGAGCTGAAAGGCGTAAGGGATCTCACCGAGCACCAGCGCGGCGAGCATTCCTATTACTAGCGTTTCCATCATGATGCCGCGTCATTTACCGTCCGCGGCATCCTCCTCGCAGGCGACGGCGGGCAGCGCCACGCCGCGGCGCAAATCGATATCCCGAATCAAACGTTCAAGATAGCGGTCGACGAAGATCGACTCCAGCGTGCGGCTAAGTTTGCGCCGCCAGTTGGGGTATTCCCGGCTGGTGCCGGGCACATTGACCGGGGTCGCCATATCCAGCCAGTCTTCCAGTTGAAAGCCGACCAGCGCGCTGGCCGTGTCGGCCATAAAACGCTGAACGCCACGGTTAAGCGGCGCCCCCATGGTCGTCAACGTGGAATTTCGCCCCACCCGCTGCGGCAGCAGCCCATGCTGATGCAACGCATTCAACAGCCCCTGTTTGGCCTTTTCCCGCGATTGAATTTGCTGCTGCAATAGCTCGTCATGCGGATACAGCCCCAAATCCCTGCCCAGCGACAGATCCACCGCCTGCCAGTAACCGCGCAGCGTGGGGAGATCGTGGGTGGTGATGGTGGCCATCGCCTGTCGCGGATAGCGGTCGGGGGAGCGGAAGCGATACTGCTCGTCCTTTTCAAAAAACAAGACTTTATAGGAATAGACGCCGCACTCATGCAGCTTACTGACGATCTCCGGCGGCACCGTTCCCAAATCCTCGCCGATCACCAGACAGCGATGGCGCTGGCTTTCGAGCGCCAGTATCGCCAGCAGATCGTCCAGCGGGTAATGCACATAGGCGCCGTTAACCGCGGACTCCGCTTTGGGTATCCACCATAGGCGCAGCAGCGCCATCACGTGGTCGATGCGCAGCGCGCCGCAGTTCGCCATATTGCTGCGCAGCACATCGATAAACGGCTGGTAGCCGCGCAGCCGCAGCATCTTGGGGTTCATCGGAGATAGCTGCCAGTTTTGCCCCTGCGGCCCCAGCGGATCGGGCGGCGCGCCCACGGAGGCGTCCAGGCAGTAAAGCTGCCGCTCGTCCCAGGTTTCAGCGCCCCCCTGCGCCACGCCCACGGCTAAATCGCGATACAGGCCGATAGGCAGACCAAGCTGCTTGCTGTGCGCGAAGCACTCCGCCAGCTGTTCATAAGCCACCCATTGCAGCCAGCAATAAAATTTGATCTCATCGGCGTGTTCATGACGAAACGACTTAACCGTCTCGCCGTGAACATCATGATAGCGGGCCGGCCACTGCAGCCAGTCGGCATAGTTTTCCCCCTGGCGCTTCAGATAGGCCTGCAAGGTGTCGAAGGTCGCCTGTAGCTGCAGACTTTGCCCGCCGTTCACCACGAACTGGCGAAAGGCGCTGATGCGCGGGTCCAGCGGGCTGCGGGTGGTAAAATAGTGGAACGCCATGCGTAATGCGTTCAGCTTGAGCGCGGTGACCGCTTCATAATCCACCCAACGCTCCGCGCGCAGCGCCGCCACCCGCTGTTGCATTTCCTCTTGCCGCCACCACTGCTGCGCCGGCGAACTCTGCTGAAAATCATCCACCCGGTTGACGTCAATATAGATGACGTTCAGCCAGTGGCGGGAGGAGGGACTGTAGGGGCTCGCCGCCTCAGGCTCCGCCGGGTACAGCGAGTGCAGCGGATTCAGCCCGACGAAGGCGCCTCCGCGGCGGGCGATCTGTTCCACCAGTTGGCGCAAATCGCCAAAATCGCCCACGCCCCAGTTATTTTGCGAACGCAGGGTATACAGCTGGACGGTCACGCCCCACCAGCGCTTACCCTGCGACAGGGCTTCCGGCTCGTAACAGCGGGGCGGCGCCACGATAACCCGGCAGTTCCAGCGCTGGTCGGCCTGCGTCAGCGTAAGATGATGATACCCCAGCGGAAGCGCCTCCGGGAGCGTCAGACGGGTTGCGCCGGTTACCTGCCCCTGAATCTGTCCGCCGTTTTCATACATCAGCGTCCAGTGAAATTCCCCGCTGCCGGCCAGATCGATAACGGCATCCCGCCCCTGAAGAAAAACCTTTACCGGCGGCAGCGGCGCACCGTCGCTGCCGGAGACATCCATCATCGCCAGCAGCCTGTCCCTGATCGATGCGTCGACAATGTGCTCATTGCCATAAGCATCGGTATATTTTTCCGCAATACCCACCTGCTGAATTGCCGAGTTCTCCGCCTTGAATACCATCTTCCTTTTCCTTAACGACGCCCTTGCCAAATGCGCTTCTGGTAATCATGAATCGCTCTATCCGAGCTGAACATCCCCATTCTGGCCGTATTCAGTACACAACGGCGAGTCCATTCCTCCGGTTCACGATATAGCGCATCCACCTGCCGCTGCACCTGACAATAAGGGGCGAAATCAGCCAGTAACAGATAGGGATCGCCCGCTTCCAGCAGGCTGTTCAACAGTGGAGCAAACGCTTGCCTGTCTCCCTGACTAAACGCGCCGCTGGCCAGTTCATCCAATATTTCACTTAGCAAAGGGGTATCAACAATGTAGTCCGCGGGGGTATATCCCCGCGCCTGTAACGCTTTTACCTGCTCAACCGTATGACCGAAAATAAACAGGTTCTCCGCGCCAACCTGTTGCGCCATCTCGACGTTGGCGCCATCCCAGGTTCCCACCGTCAGCGCCCCGTTCAGCGCCAGCTTCATATTGCCGGTACCGGAGGCTTCTTTGCCGGCCGTCGAGATCTGCTCGGACACGTCGGCGGCGGGAATGATCCGCTCCGCCAGCGATACGCGGTAATCGGGAATAAATACCACTTTCAGGCGATCGTTGCAGCGGCGGTCCCGATTAATTTTTTCCGCTACCTGGTTAATGGCGTAAATAATATTTTTTGCCAGCACATACCCCGGCGCGGCCTTGGCGCCAAACAGAAAGACGCGCGGAACTATATCCAGATGCGGGTTATCACGCAATTGCCGGTACAGAGAAAGAATATGCAACAGGTTCAGATGCTGGCGCTTATATTCGTGCAGCCGCTTGATTTGCACATCGAACAGCGCCTGAGGATCGAGCGTCACCCCATGGCTATGTTGCAGATGTTGCGCCAGCTTCACCTTGTTGTCGTATTTTATCCGCCGGTAGCGCTCGCGAAATGCGGCGTCATCGGCATAAGGCTCCAGCCCTAGCAGCGCGGGCAGTTCGTTCACCCATTCGGCGCGCAGTGTGTCGTCAATCAGCGCCGACAGCGCCGGATTGCACTGTTTCAGCCAGCGGCGCGGCGTAATGCCGTTGGTGACGTTGTGAAATTTGTGCGGCCAGAGCTGGTGATACTCCGGGAACAGATCCTTCACCACCAGCTCCGAATGCAGCGCCGCCACGCCGTTTACCGCAAAGCAGCTCACCACGCACAGGTTGGCCATGCGCACCTGGCGCCGATGACACACCGCCAGCTTCGCCCACACCCGGCGATCGCCGGGCCACCGCCGCTCCACCTGCGCTTTAAACTGAGCGTCTATTTGCTTAATAATGGTAAGATGGCGCGGAAGCAGACGGACGAAGAGCCTTTCGTTCCAGCGCTCCAGCGCTTCCGGCATCAGGGTATGATTGGTGTAGGCGAAGGTGCGCGACGTCACCGACCAGGCGTCGTCCCAGCCCATCCGGTGTTCGTCCAGCAGCAGCCGCATCAGTTCCGGGATCGCCAGCGTCGGATGGGTATCATTGAGCTGGATGACCTCGTAATCGGGCAGTTCCGCCACTTTCCGCCCCGCCTGCAGATGCCGGCGCAGAATATCGGCCACCGAGCAGGCGCACTGGAAGTATTGCTGCATCAGCCGCAGCCGTTTACCCGCCGCATGATCGTCGTTCGGGTACAATACCTTCGTCAGGCTGGCCGCCGCCACGCCGGCCTGTTCCGCCTTAAGATAGCGCCCGGCGTTGAACAGCGTCAGGTCAAACGGCTGGCGGTGGCCGGCCTGCCACAGGCGCAGCGGCTGGGTTTGGCCGTTGCGGTAGCCGATGACCGGCAGATCGCAGGCTTCGCCCCGGAAGAAAAATTCGGGCCGCCACAATTCGCGGCCGTCATCCTGCCGCTGCAATTCGCCGCCGAAACCGACGTCCACCGCCAGCTCCGGACGCGGGAAAAACCACGGATAGCCGTCGCCCCGCCAGTCATCCGGCGTCTCCTGCTGCCGTCCCTGGGCGAAATGCTGGCGGAACAGGCCGTACTGATAGTTGAGGCCGTAGCCGATCGCCGGCTGCCCCACGGTGGCCATGGAGTCGAGAAAACAGGATGCCAGCCGCCCCAGTCCGCCATTGCCTAAAGCGGGATCGGTTTCCTGCTCCAGCACGTCGCTCAGGCTAATCCGCTGCTGCGCCAGCACCTCGGCCGCGGCGTCATACCATCCCAGATTCAACAGATTGTTGCCGGTAAGGCGGCCGGGTAAAAACTCCATCGACAGATAATTGACGTGGCGCGCCGCCGGCCGGGCGCCGGCGTCGGCCGGCGGCGCGGGAAAAGGGCGGGATGCGGCCAGCTGTTCGGCCAGTGCGGCGCTGACGGCGCGCCAACGCTGCGCCGACGTCATCCGGCTCAGGGAAGCGACGCCGTAATATTGCCGCTGGCGCAGCAACGCCGCGGCAAACTGTGACGGGTTAAACGCGGATGAAAACACTCGATTAAACGGAAACAATGGCATGGCGCGTCTCCCCTCTAGTCCATCACGGAAAAAGGCACGCCTGGATCAGCACAACTCCAACTGCACCTTATATTGTTCAATGATTTTCAGCACGCTGGGCGGTGGTAGTTGATCGGTAAAAAGATAATCGATCAAATCCATATTGCCCAGGTTTACCATGGCATTGCGACCAAATTTGGAATGATCCGTCACCAGCATGACACAACGGGAGTTTTCAATGATTGCCCGCTTGGTTCGTACTTCATGGTAGTCAAACTCCAGCAATGAACCGTCCATGTCAATGCCGCTGATACCCAAAATACCGAAATCCAGACGAAACTGAGAAATAAAATCCAGGGTCGCCTCGCCCATAATGCCGCCGTCGCGGCTACGCACTTCCCCGCCGGCGAGGATCAAGCGAAAATCCTCCTTGGCCGTCAGCAGCGTCGCCACATTCAGGTTATTGGTCACCACGCGCAGGTTTTTGTGCTGCATCAGCGCATGGGCGACCGCCTCGGGCGTGGTGCCGATATCGATAAACAGCGTCGCGCCGTCCGGGATCTGGCTGGCGACCTTGCGGGCGATGCGGGCTTTCTCTTCGGACCACATCATTTTACGGTCATTATAAGCGGTATTAACCGAACTTGAAGGCAACGCCGCGCCGCCATGATGGCGATGGATTTTATTCTGTTCCGCCAACTCGTTCAGATCCCGGCGAATGGTTTGCGGACTCACCGCAAAATGTTCCACCAGCTCTTCGGTACTGACATACCCCTGCCGACGCACCAGTTCAATGATGCCCTCATGCCGTTGTGTTTGCTTCACGTTCATCCCCTAAGCGACCGGCTTTACCGGGTTTCGGTTTTATTGTAAGTATCCCAAAAGGCCATCAATAACCCGACGACTAATCCCGCCACATGCGCCGCATTGGCTATCGACATGCCTAAAATATCGAAATATCCGGCTATCAGCCACAGCACGGCAAAAGCCATCAGGCTACGCGGCATAAATAAACGGCCTTCGGGCTCCCTTTCCCCACGCAGCCAGACATATCCCATCAAAGCATAAACAACCCCGGATAATCCACCGAAGTGAACCCCGCTGAACCAGGACTGCGCCCAGCCGCTCGCCACCGAGGAAACAAGGGTGATCATCAACAGCTTACCGGTGCCCAGCACTTTTTCCACCGGCCCCCCCAGATACCACCACCACATCAGATTGAACAGAATATGCAGCAGGGAAAAATGCAGCAACGCATGGCTGAACCAGCGCCACAGCTGCAATTCCTGTCCGGCGTCCGGATAGGACAGCCACGCCATCACCGGCTCGTAACCCGAAATCTGCATCAGCAAAAAAACCGCGATGGCGGCAATGATGATCGATAACGTCAGCGGCCCCGCCCGCTGCTTCAACGTTTGCAGATAGGAAAAACGTTGATAGCGGATGCCGGAATCGGTGGAGCCGGTATGCCAGCTCGCCGCCTGATAGCGCGGATTGAACGGGTCGCGCAGAAAAATTTCCAGCGCCTGCCGCACCTCGTCCAGCTGCAGATCGTCCGCCAGCCACAGCTCGGCTTCCTGCCCGGCGGTGCGCATTTCCAGACGGACGTTCCGCGTCTGCATGTAATCAACAAACGCCTGTGCCAGACGCGGGTTGGATAGGGCAATCACTCGGATCATAATCTTGTTGCAAACCATAGAGTAAGTTGATTGGTCAACATATTAATAAAAATTCGTTTTAATAGGCAGGACAATCGCACCGCTATCTTCGTACGGCTTCTTTAGCGCCCCATCCTGATAACTATTCTTTACGTCACAGATAAAACCCGGCGTTCCCGATAACATAACATGCGATTTTTGTTTACTTCCGTTTTGCCTGACAACATATGATCACAATCACTTTTTGGCCAGGAGGGCTCATTTACTCTTACCATAAGGGCGGGAGCGATTATGTTTCTCATCGAACGAAGAAATAATATTCTGGCGTACCTGGATAAAAAAGAGCGGGCCGGCGTTGACTACCTGGCCGATATGTTTTCGGTATCCAAAGAAACCATTCGCAGCGACTTAAACGCCTTGGCCCGATTAAATCTGGTGCAGCGCTGCCACGGCGGCGCCATTATTATCCGCCGCAGTCTACAGTCAAAACTCATTGCCGATACGGGAGGCGATTTCGAGGTACTTTTAACCCAGCTTAAAAGTCAGCAAAGAAATAAAAACCAGCCGAAGAAGGGAAATAAAATGCAAGGTAAGGTCTGTATCCTGGGCTCGTTTAACGTTGATATCGTCGCCAAAGTCGCGCGTTTCCCCAAAGGCGGGGAGTCTTTGCTGGCGCTGGGCAGCACGCTCGGCCCCGGCGGGAAAGGCGCCAATCAGGCCATGGCCGCCAGCCGCGCGGGCGCCAAGGTGCATTTTGTCGCCAAGGTGGGAAAAGATCAATTCAGCCAGTTCGCCTACGATCATCTCTCTTCCTCGGAAATACTCTCCTTTAAACTCTACCAGTCGGATAGCGAACCAACCGGGAATGCCATTATTTATGTTTCCCAACAGGATGGCGAAAATATGATTGCCATTTATCCCGGCGCCAATAAAACCATTACCGATGATGAAGTCGCGGCTATTACGCCGGAGCTTGCCGACTCGAATGTATTATTGCTCCAGCTGGAAAATAATTTCGCCGCCACGCTTAATGCCATGAAGCTGGCGAAAACATTAAATAGCAAAGTGGTGCTTAATCCCGCGCCCTATTCCCACGATGCGCTCAACTGCCTGGAATATGTCGACGTGATCACGCCCAATGAAACCGAAGCCTCGCTGCTTTCCGGTATCGAAGTGCGCGATTTGGCCAGCGCGAAACAGGCCGCGCAGAAGATTGTCGCCCTCGGCGCGGCGCGGGTCATCATTACCATGGGCGCGCACGGCGCCCTGATCCTCGACGACGGGCAATTCCGGCATATTCCGGCATTCCCCGCGCTGAGCGTGGACACCACCGGCGCGGGCGACGCCTTTAACGGCGCCTTTGCCGCCGCCATCGCCGGCGGCCAGAGCATCGCCCAGGCGGCGACTTACGCCGCCGCGTTCGCGTCCCTGGCGGTCGAGCGCGAAGGCGCGTCGAATATGCCGCGCCATCAACAGGTCATGGCCCGTCTGGCGCAGCGCTAGCCGCAGGCGTTTTCCGATCTTTCCGCTTTTAAGCACCGCATCCGCCGCAAGGAGTGAAGAATGAAAAAAATCGAAGGCATCGTTCCGGTCATGCTGACCCCTTTTACCGCACGCAACGACATTGATTATCCCGGTCTGGCAAAACTGATCGACTGGTATCTTGAGCAAGGCGTCGACGCGCTGTTCGCCGTCTGCCAGTCGAGCGAAATGCAGTTTCTCAGCCTGCCGGAGCGCGTGGCGCTGGCGCGTTTCGTGGTGGAAAGGGTCGCCGGCCGTATTCCGGTGATCGCATCGGGGCATATCAGCGACGATCTCGACGAGCAAATCGCCGAACTTCGCGCCATGGCCGAAACCGGCATTGATGCGCTGGTACTGGTGACCAACCATCTGGACCCGCACAATCAGGGCAGCGAGACGTTCCATGCCACGCTGCATAGCGTGCTGGCGGCGCTGCCGCAAACGATGCCGCTCGGGCTGTATGAATGCCCGGCGCCCTACCGCCGCCTGCTGAGCGATGAAGAGCTACGCTATTGCGCCGATAGCGGGCGTTTTGTGGTGCTGAAAGACGTCAGCTGCGATCTGCCGACCGTCGCGCGGCGGGTGAAACTGGTGGCCGGCACGCCGCTCAATATTATCAACGCCAACGCGGCCATCGCTTTTGACGCCATCAAGGCCGGCTCCAAAGGCTTCAGCGGCGTGTTCACCAATTTTCATCCTGAACTGTATAGCTGGCTTTACCATCACCACGCCCGCGATCCGGCGCTGGCGCAGGAACTGGCGATATTCCTCTCCCTGGCGGCGGTAACGGAGACGCTGGGCTACCCGAAAAACGCCAAAATCTACCACCAGCGGCTGGGAACCTTCGACAGCGAACATTGCCGGGTCAACAAAGATAACGTCCTGGAAAAATACTGGGCGTTAACCGTACTGCTCGATCAGATTCGCAGCGGTACCGAGCATTATAAAAACAAAATAACATCAATAAGATAAACATCTTCCTCCACCGCATACCCTGACAAGAAGGAACCATCACATGAATATGATCCGGTTAGCCTCCTTAGCCACCGTGTTGATATCCAGTTCGGCCTTCGCCGCATGGCCGGAAAAACCCATCACCATTATCGTGCCCTGGGGCGCCGGCGGAAACACCGATACCGTGGCCCGTCTGGTTGCTTCCGGACTGCAAAAAGAGCTGGGCGTCAACGTCAACGTGGTCAACCGTACCGGCGGCAGCGGCGTCGTGGGCCATGACGCCATCAAGCGCGCCAGGCCCGACGGCTATACGCTCGGCATCGTAACGGTGGAGATCGCCATGATGCACCACCAGAAAATGGCCGAGCTCAGCTATCAGGACTACACGCCGATAAGCCGGCTGGCGGTGATTTACGGCGGGCTTCAGGTCGCCAAAGATTCGCCGTACCAGGACGCCAATCAGCTGATCGAAGCGATTAAACAGCAGCCCGGCAAACTGCGCGCCTCCGGCAGCGGGCTCAAATCGGTCTGGCACCTCAACACCCTGGGCATGCTGAAGAGCGCCGGCCTGCCGGAGGATGCCGTAAGGTTTATTCCGTCGCAGGGCGCCAGCGGCGCTTTACAGGAACTGGTCTCCGGCGGGGTCGATTTCGTCACCTCTTCGCCCGGCGAAGCCAAGAGCATGGTCGACGCCGGCATGGTGCGCCACCTGGCCATTATGTCCGCCCAGCCTTCCGAACTGTACGCCAGCATCCCGCTGTTTAAACAGGCCACGCCTTACGACTGGTCGCTCACCACCTGGAATGTGCTGGCCGCGCCCAAGGGGCTGCCCACCGACATTCAGACCACGCTGACCGCGGCGATGAAAAAGGTCTATGAGTCCGGGGAGTTACAGAAATTCGCCAATAACCAGGGCTTTGAGGTCGGCGCGCTATACGACGACGATCTGTATCAGTTTATGCGCCAGGAAGACGCCCGTTTTGGCGAACTGCTCTCCACCGATAAATAAAACAGGCGGGTGTTATGCAAATAACACCTGATACGCCATGAGACTAGCGTTAGTGCTGCCGCTGCTGTTTTTACTCTTCGGGGGCGGTATTTTTCTTTATTCCTATATCGCGCTGGGGGATATCCGCTCTTTCGGCGCCGGTTTCATGCCCGCCGTCATCGGCTGCCTTATCGTGCTGCTGTCCGCGCTGGATCTTATCGCCGTCTGGCGCGGAAAAGTAAAAAATCAGCCGGGCGTCACCGGCTGGCAGGATATCGCCAGCGTCGCTCTGCTGGTGGCGGTGGTGATTTTCTATATTTATTGCGTCGAATTACTCGGGTTTATCCTGACCGCCAGCGTCATCATGGTCGGCCTGCTGCTGCTGTTTCTGCAAAATAACAAAATTCTCGCCTCCGTCGTCGCCGTCGGTCTTGCAGCCGGTATTTATTATCTTTTTTCGACAATACTGTTGGTGCCATTACCGTCCGGCACGCTTTTTTAATGGAGCCAGTTAATGGATATCCTGATTAACGCCAGTGAATATATTACCCTCAGCGCCATCATCGCTATTCTGGCCGCCGGGCTGTTCGGCCTATTCGTGGGGGCGATACCCGGACTCACCGCCACCATGGCCGTGGCATTGCTGGTTCCCTTTACTTTTTTTATGGACCCGATCCCCGCGCTGGCGATGATGATCTCCGTCGGCGCCTCCACCATCTATGCCGGCGACATTCCCGGCGTCTTGCTGCGCATTCCCGGTACGCCGGCATCCGCGGCCTACGTGGACGACAGCTATGCCCTCAGCCAGCAGGGAAAAACCAATTACGTGCTCGGGCTGGGGTTAAGCACCTCGGTGATCGGCGGCATTATCGGCGCCGTCGTCTTAACCTTCGCCTCCCCGTTGCTGGCGTCGTTCGCCTTAAAATTCAGCTCGTTCGAATACGCCTGGCTGGCCCTGCTGGGACTAAGCTGCTCAACCCTGATCGCCGGACAATATATCGTTAAAAGCCTGCTGGCGCTGCTGCTGGGGCTGGCGTTGGCCACCATCGGTTACGATGAATTTACCGGACAGCCGCGCTTCACCTTCGGCCAGGTATCCTTACTGGAAGGGATCAGCTTTATCCCGGCGATGATCGGCATGTTCGCCATCGCCAACGCCATTGAATATTACGCCAGCCGCAAAGGCGCCACGCCGGTAAACCATCCCGCTCACGCCGCGGAAAAGTCCTCACTCAATATCCTTGCCGGCATTTTCCCGGCGCTGAAGAAAAACCGGCTCGGTATTGCGCGCAGCAGCGCCATCGGCACGCTGATTGGCGTGCTGCCCGGCGCCGGAGCGGATATTGCCGCCTGGATCTCCTACGCCGTGGCAAAAAAGTTCTCCCGCAACCCGGAAAAATACGGCAAAGGCTCGGAGGAGGCGGTGATCAATGCCTCGTCAAGCAACAACGCCAGCCTGGCGGGCAGTTATATTCCCACCCTGGTATTCGGCATTCCCGGCGATTCGGTGGCGGCGATTGTTATCGGCGTGCTGTATATGAAAGATATGCAGCCAGGCCCTTCGCTGTTTATCTTTCACCCTGAAAAGCTGTACGCCATCTTTATGCTGTTTTTTATCGCCAACCTGGCCCTGCTGCCGCTGGCGCTGATTGTGGTCAATTTTCTGAAAAGGCTGATATCCATTAATAAGGATATTATCTACCCCGTGGTGATCGTCTTCAGCATCGTCGGCGCCTTCGCCATGAATAATTCGATGGCCTCGGTGGTCGTGATGCTGGTTATGGGGGTTATCGGCTACTATTTGCAGAAATATCACTATCCCATCGCGCCGGTTATTTTAGGCATGGTGCTTGGGCCGATGTTTGAAAAGAGCCTGCTGTCTTCGCTGATCAAATCAGACGGCGACTGGACGGCATTCGTCGAACGGCCGATATCCGCCTTTCTGGCCGCGCTTTTTCTGCTGGTGGTTATTATGCAGGGGAAAAGTATTATTCAGACCTTTAAAAACCGCGCGTAACGGCGAATCCGCCGTCGGCGCGCGTTAACGCCGATGGCGGCGATACCGGCGCGGCACGCTCAAATCTGCGCGTCAATATCCTGGGGATAGCGCTGTTGCCAGGCCTCAAACCCGCCGTCAATGCTGTATACCGCGGCAAACCCCAGGCTAAGCAGATACTGCGCCGCATGGCGGCTGCTGATGCCGTGATAACAAATCACCATCACCGGCGCGTCAAGGTCCGCCCCGCGAACGAAATCCGCCAGGGTTTCGTTGCTCAGGTGCGTCGCCCCGGGCACATGCGCCACGGCGAAGCTCTGCGGATCGCGGATATCCACCACCACGTCGCCCTGTTGCCAGCGGGAATAGGCGTTTTCAATACCAATCGCTTCAAATTGTTCCATTAAAGGTTACAGCCTTGTTAATCACCGAGGGCGTTATTGTAACCCGCATGGGCGCATATTAAACCAGACAAACCATAGGGCTATGGCGAAAACTACACCAATATCACTTCCACATTCTGCGCGCGCAGCTGCGCCACAATCTGCGCATCGGCCTGCTTGCCGGTAATGACCACGTCAATCTGCTCCACCCGGCTGAACAGCATCCCGGCTCGTTCGCCGATCTTGCTGCTGTCCACCACCACCACCAGCTTGCCGACGTAGCTCAGCATCTTTTGTTCCGCCATCGCGGTCAGCATATCGGTTTTGTACAGCCCTTCCGCCGTCAGCCCCTTGCCGCTGGTAAACATCCAGTGGCCGGCGTAGAGGCTGGCGTCCCCTTCCTGCGGCGCCAGGGTAATCGACTGACTTTTATTGTACTGCCCGCCCATAATGACCACGCTTTCGTGTTCCTGCTCAATCAGGTAGTTCGCCAGCGGCAGATAGTTGGTGATCACCTGCACGTCTTTGCCGCATATTTCCTGCCCCAGCAAAAAGGCGGTGGAGCCGCAGTTAATCACTACGCTCTCCCCCGGACGGCACAGCTGCGCGGCGGCTTTGGCGATGCGCATTTTTTCATCCAGATTCTGCGCCTGATAAATATTCAGCGGCGACCAGGCGGGACGCGGAATATTCACCGCTTCGGCGCCGTTGCGGACTTTGCGCAGCTTGCCTGATTCATCAAGCTTATTGATATCCCGCCTTGCCGTTGCCGGTGAGACGTCAAAGTGCTCGATAAGATCGGCGACGGTAATCTGCCGCTGGCGTTGCAGAAAATCGATGATGGCATTATGGCGCTGAGATTCGGTCATACTGGCCCCGCTAAATGGATTCTGGATACCGATTATAATCAGCGCCCGCGGCAATTTGAATCATAACTTGTCAAAAGTACGCACGGAAATATCATCAGTGGATAAAACGCTCACCCTGCAGACCATAGACAAAGCCCATTATTAGGGAGAGCGTGGCGAGGGGCCGTAGCGGCGTAAGCCGCCGGAGCGCCCCTCGGTACGGTAGGCCCGGGTATCTCAGGCTTACAGGCGACTTTGTCAGCAATCTCAAGGGTTGACTACGCCGCCCCGCCGGTTTTACAGGAAAGATTTATACGGCAGATCCGGCTCGATGGTAAAGCAATCATCAAATCCGCGCGGATAGTGATACTCCAGATTATCCTTGTCCTGCGGCCAGGTGAACTTGCCGCCGACCTGCCAGATAAAAGGCTTAAAGCCATATTTCAGGCGATCTTTTTTCATTTCCCACAGCACGCGGATCTCCTGCGGGTCGGCCTGAAAATTCGACCAGATATCGTGATGGAAGGGGATCACCACCTTGGCGTTCAGCGCCTCGGCCATGCGCAGCATATCGGCGCTGGTCATTTTATCGGTGATGCCGCGCGGATTCTCGCCATAGGAGCCCAGCGCCACGTCTATCCGATGTTCGTTGCCGTGTTTGGCGTAATAGTTTGAATAGTGTGAATCCCCGCTGTGGTAAAGGTTGCCGCCCGGCGTTTTAAACAGATAGTTCACCGCCCGCTTATCCATACCGTCCGGCAATACGCCCGCCGCTTTCTCATCCGCCGGGAGCGTAATCAACGCGGTGCGGTCGAAGGCGTCCAGCGCGTGAATTTCAACATCTTTTATGCTGATGATATCGCCCGGTTTCACCACGATGCAGCGTTCGCGCGGCACGCCCCAGCCAATCCACAGATCGACGCAGCTCTGCGGGCCGATAAACGGCACGTCGCCGGCGCAATTTTTCAGCACCGCGGCGGCCACGTTCACATCGATATGATCGTTGTGGTCGTGCGTTGCCAGCACGGCGTCAACCTGACGAATGGCGAAGGGATCGAGCACAAACGGCGTGGTGCGCAAATTGGGCTGCAGTTTTTTCACCCCCGCCATGCGCTGCATCTGATGGCCCGTTTTCATCAGCGGATTGGCGTGGCTCTGTTTGCCGGTGCCGCACCAGAAATCCACGCAGATGTTTGCCCCCTCCTGCGACTTCAGCCAGATGCCGGTACAGCCCAGCCACCACATGGAAAACGTTCCCGGCGCCACCTGCTCCTGCGCTATTTCTTCATTCAGCCAGCTTCCCCATTCCGGGAAGGTATTCAGAATCCATGACTCACGGGTAATGCTGTCGATTTTACTCATAGTGTGAACCTCATCGTCGGTCGGCCTGGTAGGTTACTGAACAATAAAATCACAATAAATCATAAAATGAAAATATATGATTTTATTTTGCGAATTTATCACCGTTTCACCATGCTGACAATCGACCGTTATCCGCATCATTACATTACACGCTTATCAATAATCACCTGAAAATAGCAAAATAAAAACATAATAATATGAAAATTAAAGATAAAAAACACCATTCGGTTTTATGAATTGAGAATGATTTCCATCGGAAAGGATAATTGCGAAGCCACTCACAAATAATCAATAAATGTCTTTTTATGATTATTTATGATTGATAGAGTAAATACGCCCTACCAAAAACGCCTGCCCGCGCCAGAGTCATGCGCCGTTGACGCGCAACAGGATGACCAAAAGCCGAACGGAGTGCTTATGGAAACGCTCTATAACATCTTTACCATCTTCTTTAATCAGGTCATGACCAACGCCCCGCTGTTGCTGGGGATCGTCACCTTTCTCGGGTATTTGCTGCTGCGTAAAAGCGCCACAGTCATCATTAAAGGCACCATCAAAACCATCATCGGCTTTATGCTATTGCAGGCCGGCTCCGGTATTCTGACCGGCACCTTCAAACCCGTCGTCGCCAAAATGTCTGAAGTTTACGGCATCAGCGGCGCCATCTCGGATACCTACGCCTCCATGATGGCGACCGTCGAACGCATGGGCGACGCCTACAGCTGGGTCGGCTATGCGGTACTGCTGGCGCTGGCGCTGAATATTGTTTACGTCCTGCTGCGCCGGATTACCGGCATCCGCACCATTATGCTCACCGGCCACATCATGTTTCAGCAGGCCGGGTTGCTGGCGGTTTTCCTCTATATCCTCGGCTATCCGATGTGGACCACCATCATCTGCAGCGCCGTGCTGGTTTCCCTTTACTGGGGCATTACGGCAAACATGATGTACAAACCCACGCAGGCGGTAACGGACGGCTGCGGTTTTTCCATCGGGCACCAGCAACAGTTCGCCTCCTGGCTGGCCTACAAGCTGGCGCCTTATCTGGGGAAAAAGGAAGAGAGCGTCGAAGATCTGAAACTGCCGGGCTGGCTGAACATTTTCCATGACAACATTGTCTCCACCGCCATCGTTATGACGGTCTTCTTCGGCGCCATCCTGATCTCCTTCGGTCTGGATACCGTGCAGCAAATGGCCGGAAAAACGCACTGGAGTATCTATATTCTGCAAACCGGCTTCCAGTTTGCC
The DNA here is from genome assembly GCF_003115855.1 of Brenneria corticis. Lineage (GTDB taxonomy): Bacteria > Pseudomonadota > Gammaproteobacteria > Enterobacterales > Enterobacteriaceae > Brenneria > Brenneria corticis. The sequence continues at coordinate 127,370 of NZ_KZ819080.1, read as the reverse complement.
GTCGCCATTTTCATCATCGTCCAGGGCGTGCGGATGTTTGTCGCCGAACTCTCCGAAGCCTTTAACGGCATCTCCCAGCGATTGATCCCCGGCGCGGTGCTGGCCATCGACTGCGCGGCGATCTATAGCTTCGCCCCCAACGCGGTGGTATGGGGATTTATGTGGGGCACCATCGGTCAACTGATCGCCGTCGGCATCCTGATCGGCATCGGTTCGCCCATCATGATCATTCCCGGTTTTATTCCGATGTTCTTCTCCAACGCCACCATCGGCGTATTCGCCAACCACTTCGGCGGCTGGCGCGCGGCGCTGAAGATCTGCCTGGTGATGGGCATGATCGAAATCTTCGGCTGCGTCTGGGCGGTAAAACTGACCGGCCTGAGCGCCTGGATGGGCATGGCGGACTGGTCGATTCTGGCGCCGCCGTTGATGCAGGGGCTGACGCTCGGCCTGTGGTTTATGAGCGTCGTTATCGTCATTGCGCTGATCTACATGGTCTTTGCCGGCCGCACCTTGCGGGCTGAAGAAGATGCTGAAAAGAAACTCACCGAGTCCATGGAGAAATCATTATGACCGTACGAATTCTGGCCGTCTGCGGCTGCGGGCAAGGCAGTTCCATGATTATGAAAATGAAGGTCGGCCAGTTTCTGGCCGAGCAGGGAATCGACCATAGCCTGAACAGCTGCGCGGTAGGCGAATACAAAGCCGAACTGAGCGGCGCCGACATCATTATCGCCTCAACCCATATCGCGGATGAAATCACCGTCAGCGGCAATAAATATGTGGTCGGCGTGCGCAATATGCTCTCCGCCGCCGAATTCGGCCCGAAGCTGCTGGAGGTCATCAAGGCGCACTTTCCGGCGGACCTCAAGCAATAGGACGTGACGATGAAACTACGCGATTCATTGGCAGAAAATCACTCCATACGTCTGCAAGCCGCCGCGGATAGCTGGCAGGAAGCGGTAAAAATCGGCGTTGACCTGCTGGTCGCCGCCGATGTCGTCGAACCGCGCTACTACCAGGCCATTCTGGATGGAGTACAACGGTTCGGCCCCTATTTCGTTATCGCTCCCGGCCTCGCCATGCCCCACGCCCGCCCGGAGGAAGGCGTCAAAAAAACCGGCTTTGCGCTGGTTACCCTGCAAACGCCGCTGATTTTCAATCATGAAGACAACGACCCGGTGGACATCCTGATCACCCTGGCCGCGGTCGATGCCAATACCCATCAGGAGGTGGGCATTATGCAAATCGTCAATCTGTTTGAAGACGAGGCCAACTTTGACCGCCTGCGCGCCTGCCGCACCGCGCGGGAGGTATTGGATTTGATTGACCGGACCGCCGCGGCGGCATGCTGATTAAGGAGTTTACCGATGTCTCATTTACCGATGTTACAGGTCGCGCTGGATAACCAGACGCTGGCCGATGCTTACCGGACCACCCGATTGATTGCCGAAGAGGTGGATATTATTGAAGTCGGCACCATCCTGTGCGTCGGCGAGGGGGTGCGCGCGGTGCGCGACCTGAAATCCCTTTACCCGCACAAGATTGTGCTGGCGGATGCCAAAATCGCCGATGCCGGAAAAATTCTGGCGCGCATGTGCTTTGCCGCGCAGGCCGACTGGGTGACCGTTATTTGCTGCGCGGATATTAACACCGCGGCGGGCGCGCTGGAGGTCGCCGGCGAGTTTCAGGGCGACGTCCAGATCGAGCTGACCGGTTTCTGGACCTGGGAACAGGCGCAGGCCTGGCGCGATATCGGTATCCGGCAGGTGGTCTATCACCGCAGCCGGGACGCGCAGGCCGCGGGCATCGCCTGGAGCGAGGCCGATATCGACGCGATTAGGCGCCTGGCCGATATGGGCTTTAAGGTCACCGTCACCGGCGGGCTGGCGCTGGAGGATCTGCCGCTGTTCAAAGGCATTCCCGTCCATGTGTTTATCGCCGGGCGCAGCATCCGCGACGCCGCGAGCCCTGTAGAGGCGGCGCGTGAATTCAAGCGCCGCATCGCCCAGCTCTGGGGATAAGGTGACCTTATGCTCATGAAAGCGGTTCCTCTTGGTATTTATGAAAAAGCCCTGCCGCCGGGCGAAAGCTGGCCGACGCGGCTGCAACTGGCGAAAACGCTGGGCTTTGACTTTGTCGAAATGTCGCTGGATGAAAGCGACGGCCGGCTGGCGCGTCTCGACTGGAGCCGCGAACAGCGCCTGGAGCTGGTCAACGCCGTTTCCGCCAGCGGCATCCGCGTTCCGTCCATGTGTCTGAGCGCCCACCGGCGCTTTCCGTTGGGCTCGGAAGATGACGACATACGCAATCAGGGGCTGGAGATCATGGGCAAGGCCATCCGCCTGGCGCAGGATGTGGGCATCCGCGTTATCCAGCTCGCCGGTTACGACGTCTACTACCAGCGGGCCAACGACCTTACCCGGGAGCGTTTTCGCCAGGGATTGCAACTGGCGGTGGAAATGGCCAGCCGGGCCCAGGTGACGCTGGCGATGGAGATCATGGACTACCCGTTAATGAACTCCATCAGCAAAGCGCTGGGCTATGCCAGCTACCTCAATAACCCGTGGTTCCAGCTTTACCCGGATATCGGCAATCTGTCGGCGTGGGATAACGACGTGCAGATGGAGCTGAGCGCGGGGAAAGGCCATATCGTGGCCGTGCATGTTAAAGATACGCGGCCGGGGGTTTTCAAAAACGTGCCGTTCGGCAGCGGCGTGGTCGATTTTACCCGTTGCTTTACCACGCTGCGGGAGAGCGGCTACTGCGGCCCTTATCTGATCGAAATGTGGAGCGAAACCTCACCCGACCCGCTAACGGAGATCGCCGCCGCCCGCGACTGGGTTAAACGGCAGATGGCGCGGGCCGGGCTGCCGGTGGAGGAAATCGTATGCCAGAGCAACTGAAACAGCAGGTTTTTGCGGCGAATATGGCGCTGCCGCGCCACGGTCTGGTGACCTATACCTGGGGCAACGTCAGCGCCATCGATCGGCGGCGGCAGGTGATGGTTATCAAACCCAGCGGCGTGGCCTACGAGGTGATGCAGGCCGACGACATGGTGGTGGTCGATATGCAGGGAAAGGTGGTGGACGGCAAATACCGCCCCTCCTCCGATACCGCCACCCATCTGGAGCTTTATCGCCGCTATCCGCAAATCGGCGGCATCGTCCATACCCATTCCACCCATGCCACCGCCTGGGCGCAGGCGGGGCTGGCGATCCCCGCACTGGGCACCACCCACGCCGACTATTTTTATGGCGATATTCCCTGCACCCGGCCGTTAACGCCGCGGGAAGTGGCGGAGGAATATGAAAAAAATACCGGCGTGGTCATCGCCCAAACCCTTGGCGACGGCAACCCGCTGCATACGCCGGGGATCGTCGTTTATCAGCACGGCCCTTTCTGCTGGGGCAGGGACGCCGACGAAGCGGTCCACAATGCGGTGGTGATGGAAGAGGTGGCGAAAATGGCGTGGATTGCCTGCTCGATTAATCCGCGCCTGCGGGCGATTGACGATTATCTGATGGATAAGCACTTTAGCCGCAAGCACGGCCCCGATGCTTATTATGGGCAGCGCTAAGCTCCATAACCGCCCCCAAACGCCACAATAACCCTTATTTTAATGTGACAATCATCACTAAATTGTTACCTCCATCACGCATAAATGTTTTTATCTGGTTAAGTATTGGCTGTATTGTTTGTTTTCGATTATCATAATGCGCGAAAACGAACATTTTAGGCGTTATTTTACTGGTGGAGGCAAAACGTGGAAACCAAAGATCTGATTGTGATCGGTGGCGGCATTAACGGTGCAGGCATCGCCGCAGATGCCGCCGGGCGCGGATTATCCGTCCTGCTGCTGGAAGCGCAGGATCTGGCCTGCGCCACGTCCTCCGCCAGCTCCAAATTGATTCATGGCGGCTTACGCTATCTGGAACATTATGAGTTTCGTCTGGTCAGCGAAGCGCTCTCCGAGCGTGAAACCCTGCTGAAAATGGCGCCCCACATCATTTTCCCGCTGCGTTTTCGCTTGCCGCATCAGCCGCATTTGCGCCCGGCGTGGATGATCCGCATCGGTTTGTTTATGTATGACAATATTGGCAAGCGCGTTAGCCTGCCCGCCAGTAAAAGCGTGAAATTCGGCGCCGGTTCGGTATTGAAACCAGAACTGACCCAGGGCTTTGAGTATTCGGACTGCTGGGTGGATGATGCGCGTCTGGTGGTGCTGAACGCGCAGGAAGTCGCCAAGCGCGGCGGCGAAGTCCGCACCCGCACCAAAGTCATCAGCGCCCGGCGCGAACAGGACCTATGGGTGGTGGAAGCCGTCGATTCGCTCAGCGGCGAAACGCTTACCTGGCGCGCCAAAGGTCTGGTCAACGCCACCGGCCCCTGGGTGAAGGAGTTCTTTGACGACGGCCTGCACCTGAAATCGCCTTACGGGATCCGCCTGATCAAAGGCAGCCACATCGTGGTGCCCAAAGTACACGATCAGCCTCAGGCGTATATTCTGCAGAATAAAGATCACCGCATTGTGTTTGTGATCCCCTGGCAGGATGAATTCTCGATCATCGGCACCACCGACGTGGAATATAACGGCGATCCCCATAACGTGAAGATCGACGATAACGAAATCGGCTACCTGCTGGACGTGTATAACGATCACTTTAAGCAGCCATTAAGCCGCGATGATATCGTCTGGACTTATTCCGGCGTAAGGCCGCTGTGCGACGATGAATCGGATTCGCCGCAGGCCATCACCCGCGATTACACGCTGTCGGTTGACGATGAACAGGGCCGGGCGCCCCTGTTATCCGTCTTCGGCGGCAAACTGACCACCTATCGCAAACTGGCCGAACATGCGCTGGATAAACTGGAAAAATACTACCCTCAGGCCGGAAAAGCCTGGACCAAAAATGCCGTGCTGCCCGGCGGCGATATTTCCGGTACCCGTGATGACTACGCCGCCGCCCTGCGCCGCCGCTTTAATCTGCCGGAAGCGCTGGCGCGCCGCTACAGCCGCACCTACGGCTCAAACAGCGAACTGATTCTGGCTGATGCCAAAGGCCTTGACGCGCTGGGGGAACATTTCGGCCATGACCTGTATGAAGCGGAACTGCGCTATCTGGTGGAAAAAGAGTGGGCCGTCACCCTGGACGACGTCATTTGGCGGCGGACAAAACTGGGCATGTGGCTGAATGAGGCGCAGCAGCAACGTATCGGCGAGTGTTTGGATGCTTACCGTCATCAGGCGGCAAAAGCAGGCTAACCCGCCCTTGCAGAGCGTTTACATTTTTGCAAACGTTCTGCATCACCGATAAGAAGCGAATTATCTTCGCTCAGATTGCTGAAAAACCCTTCATCTTCATCGTCATCCCCGCGCAGGCGGGGATCTACTTTCAGCTAATGCATTGATATCAGAAAGATTCCTGCTTCCGCAGGAATGACGGATTTGGGGTCGGTATTATAGATGTTTACTTTGTCAATGGTCTGAGCGAATTATCTTCGCCGTTATTTTTCAGGCTAAAAAACCGCTTTTACCGGCGGTTTTTTCTCTTTAAGCGTACATATCTCATTTTAAATCAATACCCTTAATCCCGCTCATCATGGCATACATCAAAAAACCTTATATCCGACGGCATTGAATGTAATGTTTCCGGCAAAACATTAACATTCATAAAATAACAAAAAAATAAATATCATTAACTACTACTTATTTTATTTTACCTAAATGACGCATCATATTTATAGCCTAAAAAACTCCATCTATATTTCAATCTGAAGTTGTCAAATAAGAATAAGAATCAATAACAATAAATAGATTTAAAATAAATAATTTATAAGAGATTAGTCACAGAACAAAAAACATTATAACCACATTATAAATAAGGTTAATGAACTACGTAAAAATGCCCTATAGTAAAAATGTAATCTACAGCGTTTTTTACTATGGGCTTATTTCATGCTCATTTATTTATTCCCGCAGATTTCAGGATGCAGGAAACCAACACGTCTGTAATTTGAATATATGGCGGGTTAATGCAGCCAACGCACATGCAGCTTGAAGTATGACGGGTATGCGGGGGATGAGAATTAAATGCCTAATCAGGTTGAACGTCCTTTATTGGATCTGGGGTTAACAAGACTGGAATTTCTGCGAATTTCAGGCAAAGGCCTGGCGGGAATCACCATCGCGCCGGCGCTGCTTTCCCTGCTGGGATGCAGGCAGGAGGAGGTTAACAGCGGCAGCGTCGGGCTGACCACCACGCCGAAAGGGGTGCTGGTGACCAAAAGGGCCCGCTGCACCGGCTGCCACCGCTGCGAAACGTCTTGTACCACCTATAACGACGGCAGCGTCGGTTCCTTTTTTTCACGGGTGAAGATCCATCGCCACTTTTATTACGGTGATGGCGGCATCGGCTCCGGCGGCGGGCTGTACGGCGATCTTAATTTCACCACCGACACCTGTCGGCAGTGTAAAGATCCCGAATGTATGAAGGTCTGCCCGATAAAAGTGATCGCCTATAACGAGGAGAGCGGCTGCATTACGGTCGACGCCAAGCGCTGTATCGGCTGCGCCGCCTGTACCACCGCCTGCCCGTGGATGATGGCGACGGTAAATCCGCAGATCAAAAAGTCCGGTAAGTGTAATTTATGCGGCGAATGCGCCACCGCTTGCCCTACAGGTGCTTTAAGCATTATCGAATGGCAGGATATTACGGTGTGAGCCGCCCGGCTTTACGTCTATCCATTTATCCATGACGATGCTTCACACGCAGGAAAATAAATCATGATCAACGGTTGGACTGGCAATATATTACGAATCAATTTAAGCAGCGGCGCGATTACCAAAGAAGATTCCAGCAAATATAAAAAATTTATTGGCGGGATGGGATTTGGTTATAAGATTATGTACGACGAAGTCGCCCCCGGAACCAAACCTTTTGACGAAGGCAATAAGGTGGTGTTCGCCGTCGGGCCGTTAACCGGTTCCGGCGCCCCCTGCAGTTCACGGGTTAATATCACCACGCTGTCCACCTTTACCCGCGGTAATTTAGTCATTGATGCGCATATGGGCGGCTTCTTTGCGGCCTATATGAAATACGCCGGCTATGACGCCATTATTATTGAAGGGAAGGCCGCCGCCCCGGTGTGGATTAATATTCAGGACGACGAGGTCAGCATTGAAAATGCCGCGTTCCTATGGGGAAAAGGCACCCGCGCCACCACCGAAGAGATCTGCCGCACCACCAATGTGGAAGCCTGCGTCGCCGCTATCGGCCCGGCGGGAGAAAATCTGGTGCCGCTATCCGGCATTCTGAACAGCCGTAATCATAGCGGCGGCGCCGGCACCGGCGCCGTCCTCGGCGCCAAAAACCTGAAGGCCATCTCGGTCATCGGCACCCGAGGCGTTAACGTCTCGAATCGGGAAGAACTTAAAAACCTGAACGATTACATGATGACGCAGTTAATCGGCGCCAATAATAACCACGTGGTGCCGAGTACGCCGCAAGCCTGGGCCGAATATTCCCATCCGAGATCCCGCTGGACGGCGCGTAAAGGGCTGTACTGGAAAGCGGCCGAAGGCGGCCCGATTGAAACCGGCGAAATTCCCCCCGGCGACCAGAATACCGTCGGTTTCCGTACCATGAAATCGGTATTCGACCTGGGGCCGGCGGCCGAAAAATACACCGTAAAAATGGGCGGATGCCACTCCTGCCCGATCCGCTGTTCGGCGCAGTTGAAAGTTCCACTGGCCGGCGAATACGGCGTTCCGACCACCGGAGGCAACACCTGCGTCGCGCAAACCGCGCATAGCTCCATGTTCCCGCACGGTCCCAAAGATTTTGAGGAAAAAGGGGACGGCAAGGTCATCGCCAATTTTGTGGCGTTAAACGTGTTTGACGATATGGGGCTGTGGTGCAACTACGCCCAGCTGCAGCGCGATTTTGTTTACTGTTATTCACACGACATATTCAAACGCGTCCTTCCCGCGGACGAATACGCCTCAATCCGCTGGGATCTGCTGGAAGCGGGCGATCCGGCGTTTATTAAAGATCTCTATCTGCGCCTGGCGCATCGCCAGGGTGAAATCAGCCATCTGGCGGACGGGTCTTATCTACTGGCGCAAAGGTGGGATCTGGGCGAGGAGTACTGGGCAACCACCAAAAATAAACTGTGGTCGCCGATGGGTTTCCCGGTGCATCACGCCAATGAAGCCTCGGCGCAGGTGGGGGCCATCGTCAACTGCATGTTCAACCGCGACGCCATGACCCACACCCATATCAACTATATCGGCAGCGGATTACCGCTAACGCTGCAAAAAGAGGTCGCCGCCGAACTGTTCGGTTCAGGGGACGCCTACGACGAAACCAAGAACTACACGCCGATCAACCCCTACAAAATCAAATACGCCAAATGGACCATCCTCAAAAGTTGTCTGCATGACGCGGTGACATTGTGCAACTGGGTATGGCCGATGACCGTGTCGCCCTTGAAGAGTCGCAACTATCGCGGCGACCTGGGGTTGGAAGCCAAATTCTTCGCGGCGGTAACCGGCGAAACCACCACGGAAGAGAGTCTGGATCTGGCGGCGGAGCGTATCTTCACGCTGCACCGCGCCTACACCGTGAAGCAGATGAATACCAAAGATATGCGCCATGAGCACGACCAAATCTGTAGCTGGGTATTTGATAAGGACCCTGATATCCCGGTGTTTACCGAAGGCACGGACAAGATGGAGCGCGAGGATATGCAAAAATCGCTGACGATGTTCTATACGGAAATGGGCTGGGATCCCGAACTGGGCTGTCCGACCCGGGAAACGCTGGTCAGGCTGGGTATGGAAGACGTCGCCGACGATCTGGCCGCCCGGGATTTACTCCCCGCATAGGCGCTATCGCAGGGTATTGATTATGAAGACGACACCATCATTGACGGCAGAAGAACAACATGACTCGCCGCCGGATTTAACGAAAAGACGACTGCTGCTGCCGTTATCCCAGCAGACTCAGGCGACGGATAACGACGTTGCGACGGACGAGGTCAGCGAACCCCAGGCGCCGTTTTTGGCCGTGGCGGAGTATATCCGCCGGCGTTCGGCGGCGGGTGAACTGGTGAACGAAGGGGAATTTCGGGAAACGCCTTACTCGCTGGATGAGGAAACCGTCAGCCGACTGTTTGAACAGATCGGCGCCAGCGAAGCCTGCGCGGACATTCTCTCCGTCAGCAACGATAAAGAGCGCTATTACTACTCGGATCGCGGCATCAGTCATAACTATGCGCGGATCCTGATTTTCACCCATGAGCAGGATATCTGCAAAACCATTGCCGACACCGTGCGCTTCGAGTGCCAAACCTATCCGCGGCCTTACAAGGTGCAGATGCTGCGGTTGCCGCCCTACTCTTTCGATCAGCAAAAGATCGACGAGGCGATGCGTTTTTTCGAACGGTCCGCCGAGTTTCAGGATATCCGCCCTATTGCGGCTTCCAACGGCGAACCCTATTTGTTCAGCGAACGTTTTATGAGTTATGGCAAGGCAAAAGGGCTATGTGAGTGGATTGAGGTTGAACAGTATGAAAATCCTTAACCATTTTCTTATCAACGCGCGGCGGGAAAAAAAACCGCTCCGCGCCGCGGCGAGCGACTCACTGGAGAGCTGATGAAAAAGCGAGCTTTAACATCTCGGCTGCAACCGACTTTGAACGACTCATTTTCTGGGAGGCAAGGAAGATGACATGCTCACGCCGTAAATTTGTCCTCGGCATGGGATCGGTGATTTTTTTCAGCGCGCCGCTCTTCTCCGCCCTGGGCGGTACAGAAAAAAACAGATCCGTGCGCTACGCCATGATCCACGATGAAGTGCTGTGCAACGGCTGCAATATTTGCGCCGTGGCCTGCCATAAAGTGAATAAAGTCCCGGTGGGCGCGGCTCGGATGAGCATCGCCCATATTGCGATGACGCCCCCGGAACAGGGAAACCTCTACCACTTTTTCCGCCACGCCTGCCAGCAGTGCGAAGATGCCCCCTGTATCACCGTGTGCCCGACCGGTTCGTCCTACCGGGATGAAAGCAACGGCATCGTTCGGGTGGACAAGCAGAAATGCATTGGCTGTAGCTACTGTATTTCAGCCTGCCCCTATCAGGTGCGTTATCTCAACCCGACGACCCGCGTCGCCGATAAATGCGATTTCTGTCTGGAGTCACGCCTGCAAAAGGGCTTTCCGCCCATCTGCGTCAGCGCCTGCCCGCAGAATGCGCTTATTTTCGGACCAGAGGAGAGCGAGCCCGTTCAGACCTGGCTGAAAACGCATGAATATTACCAATACCAACTGCCCGATGTCGGCAAGCCGCATATTTATCGCCGCCCCGGCCCGCACGACGTCGCAAAGGTGAACGTATGAATATGATGCCGAATGCCGAGCTATTTCAGGCTCAGCTTTATCAATATGTTTATATCTATACGCCTGACTTCTGGCCGGTATGGCTTATTCTGGCGGGGGTGTTTTTTGTCGGCATGCTGGGGGTATTAACCCTGCACGGGCTGCTGCGCTACCGGCTCGCGCCGCCTCACGCCAGGGAACATGAAGAAAAAGTGTATCTCTATTCGCGGGCCATCCGCCTATGGCACTGGAGCAACGCCTCGCTGTTTATTCTGCTGCTCGCCAGCGGCCTGCTCAACCACTTCGCCGTCGGCTCGGTAAAAGACACCGTTATTCTGGTCGCCCTGCATGAGCTGTGCGGCTACCTGTTATTAATCAGCTGGGTCGCCTTTGTGTTGATCAACGCGTTCGGCGGCAACGGCCGCCATTACCTTATCGAGCGTAAAAACTGGGGGCAGCGCGCCTTTCTTCAGGTTCGTTTTTACCTGTACGGCATTATCAAAGGGGAAGATCACCCGTTCCCGGCCACGCCGCGCGCCAAGTTTAATCCGTTGCAGCAGGCGGCTTATCTTGGCGTGATGTACGCGCTGCTGCCCGCATTGCTGATAACCGGCGTGCTGTTAAGTAATCCGCTGTGGATCCCGGCTGATTTCGTGCTGCTCAAAGCCTGGCTGCTGCCGCTGCATCTGCTGCTGGCCGTCGCCAGCCTGTTTTTTCTCTGCGGGCATATCTATCTGTGCACCACCGGGCGGACGCCCGCCCAAACCTTTCGCTGCATGATTGATGGTTATCATCGTCACTGAGGCGGGAAACAGACAGCGTGGAATAGCAGGCGAAGATGAACAAAATTACCCGACAGCAACTCCATTCATTACAGGTCAGCCCGCGGATTTATCGCTGGTTCCTGCGCCGTTTCCCGCAGGGCGGAGAGTATCAAGATATTCATTACGCCCTGCTGTGCGACGGGTATAGCGAATGGCTGGAAAGCCTGGTGGAGTACGGCTATGCGCTGGGCTTCGACACGCCGCAGTTTATGGCGCAGGAAATCAGCGCCGCGCGGACGATGGCTGAACGGTTAACGCACGGCGGTGACGGCGTCGTTCAGGTAAAACCCCGCGCCGGGAAATATGCGGCAAACATCCCCAGAGAAGTCCAGCTGGCCTCCGGCGACTCGGCGCTGGATATCGGCTGCATCGGCCTGCAAAGTAAAGTCGCTTTATCCGGCGCCTATAACTTTATGGGCAATTCCGGCGAAAACAGCGGCATCGCCAGCGTAGGCTACGCCTGCCAGCTCGTCAGCACCGGTTTTGCCGTGAAGATCAGCAATGCCGGTCAGCACTGCCGCATCGGCAGCCTGGGCGGACGGGCCCGCATCAGCAATAGCGGAAATTCCGCCAAAATCAGCGGCGCCGGACGCGGCACGCACGTCGCCAACAGCGGCATGCGCAGCTATATCAGCAACGCGGGCGACGGTTCGACCATCGCCAACGTGGGCGATATGTGCAAGCTCGGCGCGGCGGGCAATGAAAGCCGCATCAGCAATAGCGGCGACAACGTGTCAATCACGGTAACCGGCGAGAATGCCGTGGTGACGTCATCCGGCAGCGTGAACACGCTGGTGCTGGGTAAAGGCGGCTGCGCCGCATTAACCTACCACGACGGCGAGCGCACCCGCTTTCTGGTGGTGTACGAAGGGGAAAACGGCGTCGTCGCCGGGGTAAAATACCGCCTTAACGCGTCATTCGAGCTGGAGGCGTGCGGTTAAGGTAAAATTAACGGGGAGACTCGCGCCCATACCGTTCACAATGCGGCCAGCGTGCGAAGCGTATCCGGGTTTTGTTCTACCATTTTAATCAATAAAACCGCCTGTGGATTAGGTTTTGCCCTACCTTGTTCCCAGTTCTGATAGGTTGTTTCCGCGGTATGAAGATACTGAGCGAAAACCGCCTGCGACAGATTCAACTTTTCCCGTACGGATTTGAGTTCATCCGGCGTCATAGATACGCGTTTTCTGATGGCGACACGATGGGATTTCAGCGTTTTCTTACCCGCATTCATCTCACCCCATGCCTTCATTCCGTCAACCAACTCATCAAATAGATTACGATTACTCATATACTTTGCCCTTTCTTGAGCCTATCCAGCATGTGCCGCAGAATTTCACGTTGTTGTTTTGACAAATCGTCCTGCTCGTTTTTGCCGTAAACCGTAAAAAGCAGAAAGTGTGATTTTTCAATCCACCAATAGTAGATAACACGAATACCGCCGCGTTTCCCTTTACCTCGTCTGTTATCGCCAAACCGAACTTTTCTAAGCCCCCCGGTGTGCTGAATAACGTCGCCACATTGCGGGTAAGCCAATAGCATTTGCTGAAAATCCCGATATTCATCATCGGAAAGATATTCTGCCCTGTGCCTTTCAAAGAAAGGTAATTCTACGAAAATAGCTTCCATGGTTTTCGCTTGTTGTCCTTAACTTGGGTATAGACTATCCCCAACTTGGGTATAATTCAAGATTGCATCGCTACGCTGGCACGCAACGCGGCGGCGGCAAGCGCGGACATAGCCAAAAAATTAGCGCTGGAACGCCAGCGCTTCCTCATCAACCGCTACAACCGTATCGGCTTGATATTCCAGATCTCCTCGGCGTACTCGCTGATGGTGCGGTCGGAGGAGAAATAGCCCATGCTGGCGATATTGTGCGCCGTGCAGCGCGTCCATTCGTCAACGTTGCGGTATAGCTCGTCCACCCGGTCCTGCGTATCCACATAGCTGCGGTAGTCCGCCAGCAGCTGATAGTAGTCGCCAAAATTCACCAGCGAATCAAACAGGTCGCTGTAGCGTCTGGTGTCATCCGGGTTGAAAACGCCGGTGGCGATTTGCGTCAGCACCCGGTGCAGTTCGTCGTCCTTATCGTAATATTCACGCGGGTTGTATCCGTTCTGGCGCAGCGCTTCCACCTGATCGGCGGTATTGCCGAAGATAAATATGTTTTCTTCGCCGATATGCTCCTGCATTTCGACGTTCGCGCCGTCCAGCGTACCGATGGTCAGCGCGCCGTTAAGCGCGAATTTCATATTGCTGGTGCCGGAGGCTTCAGTGCCCGCCAGCGAGATCTGCTCGGAGAGATCCGCCGCCGGGATGATGATCTGCGCCAGACTGACGCCGTAGTTCGGAATAAACACCACCTTCAGCCGATCGTGCAGCGCGGGATCGTTGTTGATCACCTTGGCGACGTCGTTGATCAGGTTGATGATATGCTTGGCCATATAGTAGGCGGAGGCCGCCTTGCCGGCAAAAATCGCCACGCGCGGCACGCGATCCACCTCCGGGTCATCCTTGAGGCGGTTATACAGCGTGATGATATGCAGCACGTTGAGCAACTGCCGTTTGTATTCGTGGATCCGCTTAATCTGTACGTCGAACAGCGCCTCCGGGTTCACCACGATATTCAGGTTTTCCGCGATATAAATCGCCAGCCGCTGTTTATTCTCCAGCTTGGCCTCACGGATCTTCTGCACGAACGCCGGATAGTCGATATGCTGCTTCAGTTCGTCCAGTTGGCTGAGATCGGTGCGCCAGGTCTGCCCGATGGTATCGTCCAGCACCTTGGCCAGCGGACGGTTGGCCAGCGCCAGCCAGCGCCGCGGCGTAACCCCATTGGTTTTGTTGCAGAAGCGGTCGGGGAACAGGCGCGCGAAGTCGGCGAACAGCGACTGCACCATCAGATCCGAATGCAGCTCCGACACCCCGTTCACTTTATGGCTCGCCACCACCGCCAGCCAGGCCATGCGGACTCTGCGCCCGTTGGTTTCCTCAATGATGGAAACCCGCGCCAACAGCTCGTTGTCGCCGGGGAACTGCTCCTGGACGTAGTCCAGAAAATGCTCGTTAATATCGAAAATCAATTGCAGGTGGCGCGGCAGGATCTTGCCCAGCATATCCACCGGCCAGGTTTCCAGCGCTTCCTGCATCAGGGTGTGGTTGGTATAGGAAAAGACTTTGGTGACCACCTCCCAGGCGGCCTGCCATTTGAACTTGTGCTCGTCGATCAGCAGCCGCATCAATTCCGGGATCGCCAGCACCGGGTGGGTATCATTCAGATGGATGGCGAACTTCTCCGCCAGATTGTCGTAGGTATTGTGCATCATCCAGTGGCGGCTGAGGATGTCCTGCACCGTGGCGGAAACCAGGAAATACTCCTGGCGCAGGCGCAGCTCGCGTCCTGAATAGGTTGAATCATCGGGATAGAGCACACGGGATACGTTTTCCGAATGGTTTTTATCTTCCACCGCCGCGAAATAGTCGCCCTGATTAAACTTGCCCAGGTTGATTTCATTACTGGCCTGCGCGCTCCACAAACGCAGGGTATTGGTCGCATCGGTGTCGAAACCGGGAATGATCTGGTCATAAGCGCAGGCGATGACCTCTTCGGTTTCCAGCCAGCGGGCTTTGGTGCCCTCCTGCTGGATACGTCCGCCAAAGCGCACTTTGTAGCGGGTGCTGTGACGGACGAACTCCCACGCGTTGCCGTACTCCAGCCAGTAGTCCGGCGATTCGGCCTGCTGCCCGTTGACGATATTCTGCTTGAACATACCGTATTCATAACGGATACCGTAACCCCGCCCCGGCAGCGCCAGAGTGGCCAGCGAATCGAGAAAGCAGGCCGCCAGCCGCCCCAAACCGCCGTTGCCCAGACCGGGATCGTTCTCTTCCTGCAACAGGTCCTCCAGCTCCAGACCCATGCCGTCCAGCGCGGCGTTCAAATCGTCATACAGCCCCATCGCCAGCAACGCATTCGACAACGTGCGCCCGAGCAAAAACTCCATGGAGAGATAATAGACCTGGCGGACATCCTGCGACAACTGCGCCCGGTTGGAACGCAGCCAGCGCTCCACCATACGGTCGCGCACCGCCAGCAGCGTGGCGTTCAGCCAGTCATGCTTGGTGGCTATCGCCGGATCCTTACCCACGGCGAACATCAGCTTGTAAGCGATGGAGTGTTTCAACGCTTCTACACTGAGCGTTGGTGCAGTATAAGTAAACGGCGTGTTCATAATATTCATTCCCAAGTCAAGTTAAGTGCGGTGATTACCACAAGCGTTGATATAGCGTACGATAAGCCTGAGCGGCGACCGGCCAACTGAAATCCATCGCCATCGCCTGACGCTGCACATAACGCCACAGCGACGGGCGCGACCAGAGTACAAACACCCGACGGATCGCCCGGGATAACGACCCGACATTGCTGTCGTTAAACACAAAGCCGCTCGCCAGACCATCCGCCAGATTTTCCAGCGAACAATCCGCCACCGTATCCGCCAGCCCCCCGGTACGGCGCACCAGCGGCAAGGTGCCGTATTTCAGCCCGTAGAGCTGCGTTAACCCGCAGGGCTCGAACCGGCTGGGAACCATAATGACGTCCGCCCCGCCGATGATGCGGTGAGAAAAGGCCTCGTGATAACCAATCTGCACCCCGACCTGGCCGTGATACTTGGCGGCGGCGGCCAGAAACCCTTCCTGCAATTGGGCGTCGCCCGCCCCCAGCACCACCAGTTGCCCGCCCTGGTCCAGCAGATCGGGCACCGCGTCCAGCGCGATATCCAGCCCTTTCTGGCTGGTCAGGCGGCTGACAATGGCGAACACCGGCGCTTTGTCATCCACCTTGAGCCCCATCGCCGTTTGCAGATGCCGTTTATTCTCGGCCTTGTTCGCCAGCACGTCCCGGTTGTAATGGCTGGTCAGCAAGGAGTCATGCGCCGGATTCCAGATGGCGTCGTCCACCCCGTTGAGAATGCCCGATAAACGCCCCTCCTCCTCGCGGGTTTTTAATAACCCTTCCATGCCGTAACCGTATTCGGGCAGGGTGATTTCATGCGCATAGGTCGGGCTGACGGTGGTGACGTGATCCGCGTAATACAGCCCGGCCTTGAGATAGGAAATCTGCCCATGGAACTCCAGCCCATAAACCTGAAAAAAATCCGCCGGCAGTTGCAGCTCGGCCATATGCCGGGCGTCAAACAGCCCCTGATAGGCTAAATTATGGACGGTAAATACCGATTTTGCCGGACGGTTACGGGCGGCCAGATAGGCGCAGGTCAATCCGGCATGCCAGTCATGGGCATGCACGATGTCGGGCCGCCAGTAATGATCCAGCCCGCAGGCCACTTCACTCCCCATCCAGCCCAGCAGCGCGAAGCGTAAATAGTTATCCGCATAGGCGTACAGCGCGGGGTCGTGATAGGGACTGCCCGCGCGCTGATACAGCGTCGGCGCATCGATCAGATAAATTCCGACGCCGTTAAAATGGCCGTACAGCAGGGTGACATGCCCGGCGAACGTATCCAGTTCACGTACCACCTGCGTATTGACGATCCCTTTTTTCAGCGCGGGGAAGGCGGGCAACATCACCCGGACATCCATGCCCGCCTCAATCTGCGCCGCCGGCAATGCCCCGACCACATCCGCCAGACCACCGGTTTTCAACAGTGGAAACAGCTCTGAACAAACATGTAATACCTGCATTGTCACTCCTGTTTTGCCCCAATGACTTTACGCGGGAAACAAATGGCGAGCCTGTTTTCCCGATTACCGTTTTTCCAGCATCGCCCGCGTCACCAGCACAATCCCTTCCTCCGAGCGATAAAACCGGCGGCTGTCTTCTTCCGCATTTTCGCCGATGACGGTGCCCTCCGGGAGCTGACAGGCGCGATCGATAACGCAGCAGCGCAAACGGCAGGAGCGCCCGACGACCACGTCCGGCAGCAATACCGTTGAATCTATGCTGCAAAATGAATTAACCCGCACGCGCGGAAACAATACCGAGTGCGTCACCACCGAACCGGAAACGATGCAGCCGCCGGAAACCAGCGAGTTCATGGTCATACCGTGGCTGCCGGAGTGATCCTGGACGAATTTCGCCGGCGGCAACGACTCGATCGCCGAGCGGATCGGCCAGCTGCGGTCGTACATATCCAGCTCCGGCGTGACGGACGCCAAATCGAGATTCGCCTGCCAGTACGCCTCCAGCGTGCCGACATCCCGCCAGTAGGGGCGATCGCTGTCGCCCGAGGTGACGCTGGATAGCGTAAAGGGATGGGCCCAGGCGGCGCGCTGGGCGACGATTCTCGGGATCAGGTCCTGACCGAAATCGTGGTTGGATTCCGTCACGCTGAGATCTTCTTCCAACTGGCGATAGAGGTAGTCGGCATTAAAAACATAGATCCCCATGCTCGCCAGCGCCATCTCCGGGTTATCCGGCATCGGCACCGGCTGCGCCGGCTTTTCGGCGAAATCGAGAATGCGGTGCTGGCTGTCCACGCTCATCACCCCGAAGGCGCTGGCTTCCCGCAGCGGCACCGGCAGGCAGGCCACGGTGCATTCCGCCCCCTTTTCCACGTGGTCGATCAGCATGCGTGAATAATCCATCTTGTAGATATGATCGCCCGCCAGTATCACCACGTACTCCGCCCGATAACGGCGAATGATATCCAGGTTCTGGCATACCGCATCGGCGGTGCCGCGATACCAGTGTTCGGCGGCGGAGTTGCGCTGCTGCGCCGGCAGCAGATCGATAAATTCGTTCATCTCCACATTCAGGAACGACCAGCCGCGCTGAATATGCTGCACCAGCGTATGCGACTGATATTGCGTAATCACCCCGATGCGCCGGATGCCGGAGTTGAGACAGTTGGACAGGGCGAAATCAATAATGCGGAATTTGCCGCCGAAATGAACGGCGGGCTTGGCGCGCAAAGCCGTCAGATCTTTTAAACGCGTTCCCCGGCCTCCCGCCAGAATCAGCGCCACCGATTTAAGCGGTAATTGTCTTGCCAGCATCAGGGGATCGTTTTTGTCGTTACTCACCATGGCTAACTCCTTTTCATTATTTTGTAAGGATACAGACCGCCGGTGCATTCCCTTGCCATACCCCATCGTTAATCCGGGACGTGTTGTCATCAAAAGGTGGAGAGACCCGCCACTGCCCCGGCGGCAGGGTGAAATCTCCCGTCTGCGCGCCGGCGTTAATCAGCAGCAGCCAGCGTTCGGAAAGCAAAATCTGTAGCCGGCGCTCGCCCTGCTCCCACTGCTGCGCGGTCAACGGTCGCCCGCCGATATCCAGCCATTGCACCGCGTTATCCCCTTCCCGCCACCACTCCTCCTGCTGCAACGCCGGTATGGCGCGCCGCAGGCGGATTAACCCGGCGGTAAAGCGGATCAGATCTTCGTCAACGTCATCCCAGCGCAGCCAGGTCAGCTCGTTATCCTGACAGTAGGCGTTGTTGTTGCCCTGCTGACTGTGCCCCTGTTCATCCCCCGCCAGCAGCATGGGGGTGCCCTGCGACAACAGCAGCGTGGTCAGCAGCGCCCGCCGGCTGGCATGGCGGCGGCGCTGCGTGTCGGCATCGGCGTCCAGTCCCTCGGTCCCGTGGTTGTTACTGAAATTGCCGTCGGTGCCGTCGCGGTTGTTTTCCCCGTTCGCTTCATTATGTTTATGGTTAAAACTGACCAGGTCGCGCAGGGTAAAGCCGTCATGGGCGGTAAGCTTGTTGACCGAGGCGTAGGGCAGGCGATCGTGATGCTGGAAGATATCGCTGGAGGCGGCAAAACGGCGGGCGAACGCGCCGAGCGGAATATCGCCATGCAGCCAGAAGCGGCGCATATCGTCGCGATAGCGATCGCTCCATTCGGCGAACGGCGGCGGAAACCGCCCCAGCTGATAGCCGCCGTGGCCCAGGTCCCACGGCTCGGCAATCAGCTTGCAGCCCTCAAGCCGGCGGTCGTTTTTCATCGCCGTCAGCAGCGGCGCCGCGGCGTTGAATTCCGGCGTGCGCCCCAGCACCGTCGCCAGATCGAAACGGAAGCCGTCGACGCGGCAGGTTTCGCGCCAGAAACGCAGACAGTCCATCACCCAGTCGACCACCGCCGGGTGGTTAAGGCGCAGCGCGTTGCCGCAGCCCGTCCAGTTGTGGTATTCGCCCTGCTCGCCCAGCCAGTAATAGCTGCGGTTATCGATGCCGCGCAGCGAAAGGGTCGGCCCTTCCACGTCCAGTTCGGCGCTGTGGTTGAACACCACGTCAAGAATGACTTCGATACCGGCGTTATGCAGCGCTTTCACCGCATCGCGAAATTCGTTAAGCGCGTCCTCGCCGGCGGCCAGGCTGTTATCCGCCGCGAACGGCAGCAGCACGTTATAGCCCCAGTAATTACGCAGCCCCAGGCGCTGTAGCCGCGGTTCGTCGGCGTGCTGCTGAACCGGCAGCAGTTCCAGCGCGGTGACGCCCAGCGTTTGCAGATAGTCGATAATCGCCGGGTGGCCCAGCGCGGCATAGCTGCCGCGGATCGCCTGCGGGATAGCGGGATGCAGTTGGGTCAGCCCGCGCACGTGGGCTTCATAAATCACGGTCCGGCTCCACGGCGTCCGCGGATGGCGGTCGTCCTGCCAGTCATAGTCCTCGGCGACGACGACGCACCTGGGCATCACCGCCGCGCTGTCGCGCTCGTCGCGGGCGTCGACGCCGCCTTGCAGGCTGTCGTCGTCCGCCACCCAGCCGTCCAGCCGACGGGCGCACGGGTCAAGCAACAGCTTATGCGGGTTAAAACGTAAGCCTTGCGACGGCTCGAAAGGCCCGTCCACCCGGAAACCATAGCGTAATCCCGGCTGCGCGCCGGGCAGATAGCCGTGCCAGATATCGCCGCTGCGCGCGGTTAACTCCAGCCGCCGTTCCTGCTGACGCTCATCAAACAGGCAGAGTTCAACCCGTTCGGCGTGCGCCGAAAACAGGGCGAAATTAACGCCTTCGCCGTCAAAACTCGAACCCAGCGGGGTGGGGCTGCCCGCTTGCAATACCGCCATTCATGCCTCCCTCGCCAGATACAGCGTCGCCAATGGAGGAATGGTCAGCACCAGCGACTGCGGCCGCTGGTGACTGCCGATATCTTCGCTGTGCACCGGCCCGCCGTTACCCAGATTGCCGCCGTGGTAATAATGGGAGTCGGTGTTGACGATCTCCCGCCACCAGCCGGGCTGATTGATGCCGATGCGGTAGCCGTAGCGCGGCACCGGAGTAAAATTGCTGACCACCAGAATTTCATTGCCCTGCTCGTCGCGCCGCACAAAGGCGAACACCGAGTTTTCCCGGTCGTCCACCACCAGCCACTCGAAGCCCTGCGGCTGGAAATCCAGCTGATACAGCGGCGGCCGTTGGCGATAACAGTGGTTGAGATCGCGCACCAGCTGCTGAACGCCGCGATGCCAGCCCTCCGGCTCGTCCAGCAGATGCCAGTCCAGGCTGGCGTCGTAGTTCCACTCGCGCCCCTGCGCGAACTCGCAGCCCATAAACAGCAGTTTTTTACCGGGAAACGCCCACATAAAACCGAAGTACGCCCGCAGGTTGGCGAACTTCTGCCAGGCGTCGCCGGGCATGCGGTCAAGCAGCGAACGCTTGCCGTGCACCACTTCGTCATGAGAAATCGGCAGGACGAAGTTTTCGCTGTAGGCGTACAGCATGCCGAACGTCAGCCAGTCGTGGTGGTATTTGCGGTGAACCGGATCGAGCTGCATGTAAGACAAGGTGTCGTGCATCCATCCCAGGTTCCACTTGTAATGAAACCCCAGCCCGTTGCAGTCGGGGGGGAGCGTCACCCCCGGATAATCCGTCGACTCCTCGGCGAGGGTAATGGCGCCCGGCGCGGCGTGGCCCAGCATCTGGTTGGTGTAGCGCAGGAAGGAGATGGCTTCGAGATTCTCTTTTCCGCCGTAGTGGTTCGGCACCCACTCCCCCTGGTTGCGGCTGTAGTCGCGATAGATCATCGACGCCACCGCGTCCACCCGCAGCCCGTCGATGCCGTAGTGCTCCATCCAGAACAGGGCGTTGCCCGCCAGATAGTTGCGCACCTCATGGCGGCCGTAGTTGTAAATCAGGGTATTCCAGTCCTGATGGTAGCCTTCCTTGGGATCGGCATATTCATACAGCGCCGTGCCGTCGAACTGCGCCAGACCGTATTCGTCGACGGGGAAATGCCCCGGCACCCAGTCCAGCAGCACGTTGATGCCCGCCTCATGAAAGGCGTCGATAAATTTTCTGAACTCCTGCGGCGTGCCGAAGCGACGCGTCGGCGCATACAGGCCGAGCGGCTGGTAGCCCCAGCTGCCGTCAAACGGGTGTTCATTGATGGGCATCAGTTCGATATGGGTAAAGCCCATCTCCGTAACGTAGGCGATAAGCTGCTCCGCCAGTTCCTGATAGCTGAGCCAGAAGTTGTTATCCGTATGCCGCCGCCAGGAGCCAAGATGAACTTCATAAATGGAAATCGGCGCCTGTAAGCCATTCGCCCGACGGCGCGCTTCGCTGGTGGGGACCTTATCCGGCAGCGGGGTAATCAGAGAGGCGGTATCCGGCCGCATTTGCGCTTCAAACGCGTAGGGATCGGCCTTCAGGCGCACGTTGCCGTGGCGGTCGATCATCTCATATTTATACAGTTGCCCCCGCGTCACGCCGGGCAGAAACAGCTCCCAAATGCCGTTTTCCTTTCTCAAGCGCATAGGATGGCGGCGACCGTCCCAGAAATTGAACTGACCGACGACGGAAACGCGCTGCGCGTTCGGCGCCCAGACCGCGAAACGCGTTCCTTCCACCCCATCCAGCGTTGTCAGATGCGCGCCCAGACGTTCATACGGACGCAGATGCGTGCCTTCCGCCAGCAGCCAGATATCCAGATCCTGCAACAGCGGCCCGAAACGGTAGGGATCTTCAAGCAGATAGGTTTCCTGTTGCCAGGTCACCGCCAGGCGGTAGTGAAACGGTTTTTTTCGGCGCGGCAGCACGGCGGAAAAAAAACCGCGCTCATCGTCGCACGTCAACCGCGCTACCTTACGCCCGTTATCGGCCTCCACCACCCATACTTCCCGGGCGTCGGGCAATAATGCCCGTACTTCAAGACCTTTGGCGCTTTGGTGCATTCCCAATAGTGAAAATGGATCGGCATAATGCCCGGCAATAAGTGAATTAATCGCATCAGAAAACTCCGGCATGGTATCCATCCTCTGATTAACCATTTGAATTAAATAAATATGTTACGTAAATAGCCCACCACGATGCGGTTATATTTCTCCTTATTTGCATTTAAAAATAAAATCAATAAAAACAATGAATTGAAAAAATAAGACATTAATCACCCGCGAAAAAAATAATTTACAGCGTGAAATAATGCATATAACTACTTACTACTATTCAGCGTAGCCAAAGAATGAGCGAATATCTGAGACGACACCGAATTTTTCTGTTTATATTTATACAAATAAGTTATGGAAGAGAGGTTTAGCACATATTGATTAAAAGACAGTGCGCACCAAGAGGAAAAACGGCGCTATTTGCGCAGAAATTTAAATACTGCCTACTAATTAATATATTAGGAACATTGTCGGCCTGAAAAACGAAATATATCGTCCACCAAGGCGCTGTCCATCGTCACAGCCGGGTGCGCTGCGCTTTGGAGGCCGAACGCAACAGGTCGCGTATCGCGCGAATCAATACTTCTTTGCTGCGCCCGCGGCGGAAGATCAACGAAAACGGCGCCTGATAGCCATAGTCGGTGGGCAACAGCGCGCGCAGTCGCCGCCTCTGCACCCAGGGCAACGCGTAGTGCTCGGGCAAATAGCCGATATACTTTCCCGACAGGATCAACAACAGCTGCGCCTCCATGCTTTCCACGGTGGCTGTGCTTTGCTTGAAACCCCGTTTGCCCAAATCCGACGAGCTCCAGTAGCTGCGCGTCACCATACGCATCTGGGCGACATGCGACGCTTCAGGATGCGCCACCCCGAACAGCTCGTGCTGGTCGCTGCAATACAGCCAATGCTGTTCGCGGTACAGCGGATGGGCGATCACGCTGTTGCCCTGTAGCGGGAAATTGCCTACCGCCACATCCAGCTCGTTATCCAGAATGCCTTGCAACAGCGCATGCGGGCTTTTGATTTGCAGATTGATGTGCACCAAAGGAAACCGGTCGCTGAAGCGGCCGATGGCGTCGGCGATGGAGAGCACCGGATCGGTGACCGTGGCGTCAAGTACGCCAAGGCGCAAAGTCCCGCCCTGTTCTCCCTGTAGCGTGGCGGTATAGCGATCGAAATTTTCCAGATTGTTCATTAGATACAGCGTCTGCTGCAAAAACGCCTCGCCTTTGAGGGTCAGCGCGAAACCGCCCCGTCCGCGCTGGCAGAGTACGAATCCCAGCTTCTCTTCCAGTTCGCTCATGTAGTTGCTGATGGCGGAAATCGTCAGGTTAAGCTCCTGCTGGGCGCGGGCATACCCCTGATGTTTCGCCACGATGGTGAAAATATACAGCAAGCGCAGATTAGGCAGTTTTCCAATGGACATCACACTGTTTCCGCAAGGAAGAGAGACGATTAGTTTTCAAATTACTGAACTGATTTTTTGTATTCTGCTATTTTTCCCCACCCGTCGTCTACCGCACTATTTTCCCGCTAATCCATGGCCGGCGCGTATCCGGCCGCAAGGTGGGAAACAGTGACAATGGAAAAAAAACAGTATCAGCAGCCCCAGGGCGGCAACGAAATGCCGCGTTTCGCCGGACGCGCCACCATGATGCGTCTGCCTTACAGCGACGGCCCCGCAGGGCTGGACGCCGCCTTTATCGGCATTCCGCTGGATATCGGCGCGTCCCAGCGCGCCGGCACCCGCTACGGTCCGCGCCATATCCGCAGTGAATCCGTGATGATCCGCCCCTACAACATGGCGACCGGCGCCGCGCCGTTCGACGCTCTGCAGGTGGGCGATCTGGGCGATGTGCCGATCAACACCTACAGCCTGCTGAAGTCGGTGGGCATCATCGAAGACTACTACACCGTGCTCAACGACTGGCCGCTGATCCCGCTGACGCTGGGCGGCGACCATACCATCACGCTGCCGATCCTGCGCGCGTTGACGAAGAAGCACGGCCCGGTCGGGCTAATCCACGTGGACGCCCATACGGATACCAACGATGAGATGTTCGGCGAAAAGATCGCCCACGGCACCACGTTCCGCCGGGCGGTGGAAGAAGGACTGCTGGACTGCCGCCGCGTGGTGCAAATCGGCCAGCGGGCGCAGGGCTACACCAGCGAAGATTTCCAGTGGGGCATCGATCAGGGCTTTCGCCTGATCCCGGCCGAGCAGTGCTGGCACCGCAGCCTGACGCCATTGATGGCGGAAGTGCGCGCCCGGATGGGCGACGGTCCGGTATACCTTTCTTACGATATCGACAGCCTCGATCCGGCCTGGGCGCCCGGCACCGGTACGCCGGAAGTGGGCGGATTGACCTCGGTGCAGGGGCTGGAGATCGTGCGCGGCTGCCAGGGGCTCAATCTGGTGGGCTGCGATCTGGTGGAGGTCTCGCCGCCCTACGACATCAGCGGCATGACCGCCCAGATGGGCGCCAACCTGCTGTATGAAATGCTGTGCGTACTGCCGGGAGTGGCGCAGCGATGAGCAAACGCCGCGGCGCTTACGTTACCGGTTCGCCATCAAACATCAACTTACGACCTACTCACGGGAGCACCGCCATGAAATCATCCACTGTTCGGCGCCGACTGCGCGTCGCCGCTCTATTTGCCCTGACGCTGGGCGCAAACGTCCTGTCGTCATCCCATGCCGCAACCGTTCCCCCCACGCTGACGCCGGGCGTGTTCAAGGTCGGCATCGAAGTGGCCTACCCGCCGTTCGAATCCTGGCAGGACGGGCAGGTCGTCGGCTTTGACGCCGAGCTCGCCGCCCTGCTCAATAAGCATCTGGGCACCCGGCTGGCGCTGACCGACACGCAGTTTTCCGGCCTGATCCTCGGGCTGAACGCCGCCAAACACGACGCGGTGATTTCCGCCCTGTACGTCACCGCCGACCGCACCGCGCAGGCGGACGCCATCCCATACGCCGATACCGGCGCCTACATTCTGACGCGCCGCGACGGCAAGGCCGCGCCGCAGGATGAAAAAGCGCTGTGCGGTCTGACCGTCGGCCTGCAACAGGGCTCCGTCTGGGTGAAGCAGCTGCGGCAACTCTCCGCCGACGACTGTCTGCCCAACGGCAAACAGCCCATTGCCGTCAAGGAATACCCCACCGCGCCGGAAACCCTGCAGGCGCTGCTGGCGGGCCATATTCAGGCGCAGGTCGAGATGGCGGGCGCGGCGCGCATGTTCGCCGAGCGCAGCCGCGGCCGGGCGATAATCAGTTCGCCGCAGATCATTTATCCGCAGACGCTGGGCATCTACGTGAAAAAGGGTAATCAGGCGCTGCTGAGCGATCTGAAAACCGCGCTGCAAACGATCCGCGATAACGGCGAATACGCCGCCCTGCTGGAAAAATACCGGCCTTACGGCATCACCGACACCGCCGCGCGTTAACGCGCCCTATCCGGTTTTATCCATAAGGGAGTTTTACCGCCGCTATGATTTTCGACTGGACCTACTTTTTCTCGCTGTTTTCCATGCGGGCGTTCTGGCAAGCCAGCGTCACCGTGGTGGAACTGAGCATCCTGTCCTGGCTTATCGGCCTGATATTGGGCTTTATCGTCGCCAGCGCCCGCCAGTCCGGCCCCTTCTGGCTGCGCGGCGCGTGTCAGGTCTATATCTGGCTGTTCCGCAGCGTGCCGCTGCTGGTGCTGGTGGTATTCGTCTACAACCTGCCGCAAATGCTGCCGGCCACCGGCGCCGTGCTCGGCAACGCCTTTTTCGCCGGGCTGGTCGCCACCGTGCTGGTGGAAACCGCCTACATGTCCGAAATTCACCGCGGCGGTCTGCTCTCCGTGGCGAAAGGACAGCATGAGGCCGGGCACGCGCTCGGCGTCCGCTTTCTCGGCGTGCAGCGGCTGGTGGTGATCCCGCAGGCGCTGCGCATTTCGCTCCCGGCGCTGGTCAACGAATTCGTCACCATCGTCAAACAGACGTCGCTGGTATCGGTCATCTCCCTGCCGGAACTGCTGATGACCGGCCAGCGTCTGTACGCGGAAAATTTTCTGGTGATGGAGACGCTGGCCGCGGTGGCGGCGTACTACATTCTGATCGTATCCCTGTTTACCCTGCTGTTTCAGTGGCTGGAGCGGCGGGTTAACGTTCAGGCGCGCGCGCCGGGCACGCTGGATGAAAACGCGCTGGCCGCGCTGCGGCGGCAGACGATCGCCCCGGTGTTCCGCCAGCCGTCGGCGCGCCCCGGCGAGCCTAACGCGCTGCTGCTGAAAAATATCCATAAGGCTTACGGCCGGCATCAGGTACTTAAAGGCATTCATCTGACGGTGGCGCCCGGCGAAGCGATCAGCATCATCGGCCCGTCGGGGTCGGGTAAAACCTCCCTGATCCGCACCGTCAACGGGCTGGAAAACCTCGATCGCGGCGAAATCATCCTGTTCGGCGAGGAGTTTATCGTCGCGGGCGGCCCGCGGGAGAACGAGGCCCTGCGGCGCGGCATCCGGCGCATCGGCATGGTGTTTCAAAGCTTCAACCTGTTTCCCCACTACACCATTTTGCAAAACGTGATGCTGGCGCCGCGCTACCACGGCCGGCCCGGCGACAACGCCACGCGGCGCGCGCAGGCGCTCTACCTGCTGGATAAGGTCGGGCTGCTGGCCCATGCGGAAAAATATCCGCACCAGCTATCCGGCGGCCAGCAGCAGCGCGTGGCGATCGCCCGCGCTCTGGCGCTGTCGCCGGACATCATGCTGTTCGACGAACCGACGTCGGCGCTCGACCCGGAACTGGTGGGCGACGTACTGAAAGCGATCGGCGGACTGGCTCAGGAGGGCATGACCATGCTGATCGTCACGCATGAGATGGACTTCGCGCTGGCGATTTCCGACCGGGTGGTGCTGATGGAACATGGCGACATTCAGGCGGACGCGTCGCCGGCGGCGATCCGCGCGGGCGGGACGGACCCGGCGCTACGGCGCATCCGGCAGTTTATGGGCGTTCATGACGCCGCCCGTTGACCTTTAGCCATACGAAAAAAATATTACTGCTCGTTTCCCCCGCCATGCCAAATAGATAGCGGTGTTTTGAAGAAGCGGATGCGTCGACATAACGCGTTCACAATATTTAGGCGTATTTACATGGTCAGCAGCGACAACGGCAATACCATCACCGCGGATAAGACGTCGGCGGGCTGGCGCGCGTCCCTTTACCTCGGACTGCGCCGCCAGTCGGGGCGCACAGTGGTCGCCGAACGCCGCCATACCGGGCCGCTGCTGATTCAGCGGCCGTTTTATCCCGAGGGCGAAACCTGCCACGTCTACCTGCTGCATCCTCCGGGCGGCGTGGTGGGCGGCGACCGGCTCGGCATCGAAATCAGTCTGGCGCCGGAGGCGCGGGCGCTGATCACCACGCCGGGCGCGACCAAGTTTTATCGCAGCGCGGGCGAAACCGCGCGTCTGCAACAGACGTTTCGTCTGGCGTCCGGCAGCTGTCTGGAATGGCTGCCGCAGGACACGATTGTCTTTCCCGGGGCCAGAGCGCAGGTGGACACCTGCTTTCACCTTGAGAACGACGCCCGGCTGATCGCCTGGGAAACCTTCTGTCTCGGCCGTCCCGTAATGCGGGAAATCTTTGCCAACGGCGAACTGAAAACGCGGCTGCGAGTGCTGCGCGACGGCGCGCTGACGCTGCATGAAACGCTGCGCATTCTCGACGGCGATCTCGACTGTCTTGCCGGACACGCGCTGGTCGGCACCATGCTTATGACGCCCGCCGGGCCGGAAACGCTGGAAAAGGCGCGCGCGCTACTGGCGTCCAGCGCCCTGCCCGCCGGGGCCACGCTGCTGGACGGATTGCTGGTCGTCAGAATGCTGGCCGGCGACAACCGGCAGATGCAATCCCTCCAGCAGGCGCTCTGGTTCGGCCTGCGCGACGCCATCGTCGGGTTGCCGCCGCTGCCGCCGAGAATATGGTCTACGTGAATTGAGGAAACGATTTTGGAACTCACCCCCAGAGAAAAAGACAAGCTGCTGCTGTTTACCGCCGGTCTGGTGGCCGAACGCCGCCTGGCGCGCGGTCTGCGTCTCAACTATCCCGAAGCGGTGGCGCTGATCGGCGCGGCCGTTATGGAGGGCGCGCGGGATGGCAAAAGCGTGGCTGAACTGATGGAGTTCGGGCGGCACATCCTCACGCGCGATCAGGTGATGGACGGCATCGCCGAAATGATTACCGACGTGCAGGTGGAGGCCACCTTTCCGGACGGCACCAAGCTCGTCACCGTACACAATCCGATTGAGTGAGGGCCTGAGCATGATCCCAGGTGAAATACAGGTCGCCGACGGCCGCATCGCGCTGAATGCGGGGCGCGAGCGCGTCAGCGTGGTTGTGGAAAATCACGGCGACCGGCCGATCCAGGTCGGCTCGCACTACCATTTTTATGAGGTCAATCCCGCACTGGCGTTCGATCGCGCCATGACGCGCGGCTACCGGCTGGATATCGCGGCCGGCACCGCCGTGCGTTTTGAGCCGGGCCAGGCGCGGGAGGTGACGCTGGTGGCGCTGGCCGGCCGGCGTCAGGTCTTCGGCCTGCGCGGCGAAGTGATGGGCAAACTGGATGGACAACGCGATGACTAGCATTTCCCGGCAGGCATACGCCGATATGTTCGGCCCCACCGTAGGCGATCGGGTGCGGCTCGCCGATACCGCGCTGTGGGTGGAAGTGGAACGGGATCTCACCGTCTACGGCGAAGAGGTCAAGTTCGGCGGCGGCAAGGTGATCCGCGACGGCATGGGGCAAGGCCGGATGCTGGCGGACGAGGCGATGGATCTGGTGCTGACCAACGCGCTGATTATCGACCACTGGGGCATTATAAAGGCGGATATCGGCATCAAAGAGGGCCGCATTCGGGCCATCGGCAAGGCGGGCAATCCGGATATTCAGCCGGACGTGGATATCCCCATCGGGGCGGCGACGGAAATCATTGCGGCGGAAGGCAAGATCGTCACCGCCGGCGGCATCGATTCGCACATTCATTTCATCTGCCCGCAGCAGGCGGAGGAAGCGCTGACCTCCGGCGTAACCACCATGATCGGCGGCGGCACCGGCCCGGCGACCGGCACCAACGCTACCACCTGCACCCCCGGCCCGTGGTATATCGCGCGCATGCTGCAGGCGGCCGACGCACTGCCGGTAAACATCGGCCTGCTGGGCAAGGGCAATACGTCAAGCCCGGACGCGCTGCGCGAACAGGTGGCGGCGGGCGTTATCGGACTGAAACTGCACGAAGACTGGGGGTCGACGCCCGCGGCGATCGACTGCTGTCTGAACGTGGCGGAAGAGATGGACGTGCAGGTCGCCATCCACACCGATACGCTGAACGAAGCCGGTTTCGTTGAGGATACGCTGCGCGCCATCGGCGACCGCGCGATCCACACCTTCCATACCGAAGGCGCCGGCGGCGGCCATGCGCCGGACATCATCACCGCCTGCGCCCGGCCGAACGTGCTGCCTTCGTCCACCAACCCCACGCTGCCGTACACCGTCAACACCGTGGACGAGCATCTCGATATGCTGATGGTCTGCCACCATCTCGACCCCAATATTCCGGAGGACGTCGCGTTCGCCGAATCGCGCATTCGCCGGGAAACCATCGCCGCCGAAGACATCCTGCACGATATCGGCGCGTTCTCCATGACGTCGTCGGACTCCCAGGCCATGGGCCGGGTGGGCGAAGTGGTGCTGCGCACCTGGCAGGTGGCGCACAAGATGAAGGTGCAGCGCGGCGCGCTGCCGGAAGACAGCGAACGCAACGACAACTTTCGCGTCAAACGCTATATCGCCAAATACACCATTAACCCGGCTATCACTCACGGCATCGCGCATGAGGTCGGCTCGGTCGAAGCGGGCAAGCTGGCGGATCTGGTGCTGTGGTCGCCGGCGTTCTTCGGCGTGAAGCCCGCGCTGATCGTCAAAGGCGGAATGATCGCCAGCGCGCCGATGGGAGACATCAACGCCTCTATCCCCACGCCGCAGCCGGTGCACTATCGCCCGATGTTCGGCGCGCTGGGCGCGGCGCGCCATCAGACGCGCATAACGTTTCTTTCCCAGGCGGCGGCCGAAGGCGGCGTCGCCGGCGCATTAGGGCTGCAAAGCCCGATCGGGGTGGCGCGCCGGTGCCGCACGGTGCGCAAAAGCGACATGGTGCACAACGACGCGCTGCCGGATATTCATGTCGATTCGCAAACTTATGAAGTCAGCGCCGACGGCGAACGGCTGACCTGCGAACCGGCGACCGAACTGCCGCTGGCGCAGCGCTATTTTCTGTTTTAAGGAAGGTTGATGAAGCTACTCACACAACGCCTGGACCAGGCTGAGACGGCGACCGCCACCGCCACGCTGGATCTGGCGACCCGGCTGAAAAGCCGCGCCAGAATTACCCTGGACGACGGCCGGGAAGCGGGGCTGATGCTGGAGCGCGGCCAGTTGATTCGCGGCGGCGACCTGCTCGGCGACGACGCGGGGCAGGAAATTGTGCGCGTGATCGCCGCCGAAGAGCAGGTCTCGCAGGCGGAATGCGCCGATCCGCTGTTGCTCGCCAGGGCCTGTTATCACCTCGGCAACCGGCACGTCCCGTTGCAGATAGCAAAGGGACTGGTGCGCTATCACCACGACCACGTGCTGGACGACATGGTGCGCCAACTGGGGCTTGAGGTGCGCGTCGTCATGGCGCCCTTCGAGCCGGAAAGCGGGGCCTATCAGGCCGCGCCGCATGCGCACGGCCACCATCATCATGCGCATCATTAACGGCCGGCGCGGATGAAAGGCATAAAGAGAAGCGCGTTATTTGCGGCATGGGAGGTCTGATGCTTTCCGCCTCGCGCCTGCCGCGCCTGCTGCAACTGGCCAGCGCCACCCTGCCGGTCGGCGGGTTCACCTATTCCCAAGGGCTGGAGTGGGCGGTGGAAGCGGGCTGGGTGCGTGACGAAGAGAGCTTTCGCCGCTGGCAGCGCCAGCAAATGACCCACACGCTGGCGCGCTTCGACTGGCCGCTTTTGCAGCGCCTGTACCATGCCTGCGAACGGCACGACGCGCCCGCGCTGCGCCAGTGGCGCGACCTGCTGCTGGCCGGACGCGAAACCAGCGAACTGCGGGCGGAAGAGCGCCAGCGCGGTCAGGCGTTTATGCGCATTCTCGCCGGCTGGGGATTCGCGCAAGAGCTCGACGCCGACTGGCGCGATACGCTGGCGAGCAGCCAGCTGTGCGGCATGGCCTGGCTGGGGCCGCGCTGGTCGCTCCCGCTGCCGGAGCTGGCGCTGGCCTACGGCTACGGCTGGCTGGAAGGCGCGGTCATGGCCGGCGTGAAGCTGGTGCCGTTCGGCCAGCAGGCCGCGCAGAACCTGCTGCTGGAGCTGGGCGAACAGCTGACGGCGCTGCTGCCGGGCGCGCTGGCGCTGCAAGACGACGAGGTGGGCGCGGGGCTGCCGCTGGCGGCGATCGCCTCCGCCCGCCATGAAACACAGTACACCAGACTTTTTCGTTCCTGAGAGGCACTATGACGGATTACAAACAACCGCTGCGCGTCGGCGTCGGCGGCCCGGTCGGGTCGGGGAAAACCGCGCTGCTGGAAGCGCTGTGCAAGGCCATGCGCGACGTCTGGCAGCTCGCGGTGGTGACCAACGATATCTACACCAAAGAAGACCAGCGCATTCTGACCGAAGCCGGCGCGCTGGCGCCGGAACGCATCATCGGCGTGGAAACCGGCGGCTGCCCGCATACCGCCATCCGTGAGGACGCCTCCATGAATCTGGCGGCCGTCGAAGATCTGGCGCGGCGCTTCGGCGATCTGGACATTGTGTTCGTGGAGAGCGGCGGCGATAACCTGAGCGCCACCTTCAGCCCGGAGCTGGCCGATCTGACCATTTACGTCATCGACGTGGCCGAAGGCGAGAAAATCCCGCGCAAGGGCGGACCGGGCATCACCCGCTCGGATTTTCTGGTGATCAACAAAACCGATCTGGCGCCCTACGTCGGCGCGTCGCTGGAGGTGATGGAGCGCGACACCAACCGCATGCGCCCGCAGCGCCCCTGGACGTTCACCAATCTGAAGACCGGAGACGGGCTGCAAGCCATCATCCGTTTCCTTGAAACGGAAGGCATGCTGACGGTAAAAACAGCCAATCATAAATAACTTTTAGCAACGGGAACCGATTGGCGGCGGCGGTTTATTTCTCATCGCGCGCGATCGGTATTCCTGTTGCGGAGAACGCGCTACAATGCTGCGCTTGGGCAGCCAGGCGTATTTTCTCATGATCAGCCAAGTCGACTTAATCCTCTCTTTACTGCAACAGATGTGCGTTTATCTGGTTATCGCTTATCTGTTAAGTAAAACGCCGTTATTTATTCCGCTGATGCAGGTCACCATCCGCCTGCCCCATAAGCTGGTGTGCTATCTGGTTTTCTCCATGTTCTGCATCATGGGCACCTATTTCGGCCTGCATATCGATGATTCCATTGCCAATACCCGCGCCACCGGAGCGGTGCTGGGCGGCATGCTGGGCGGGCCGTCGGTCGGTTTTCTGGTGGGCTTGACCGGCGGACTCCACCGCTACTCCATGGGAGGGATGACGGCGCTGGCCTGTATGCTCTCCACCATTGCGGAAGGCCTGATGGGCGGGCTGCTGCACCGCTATCTGACGCAGCGCAACCGTATCGACCTGTTGTTTCAGCCCTCGGTGGTGGCCTTGACCACGCTGGCGGCGGAAATCCTGCAAATGGCCATAATTCTGCTGGTCGCGCGTCCTTTTTCCGATGCCGTGGAGCTGGTGCAGGACATCGCCCTGCCGATGATGATCACCAACACCGTCGGCGCGGCGATGTTTATGCGCATTCTGCTCGACCGGCGCGCCATTTTCGAAAAGTATACTTCGGCATTTTCCGCCAAGGCGCTGCAAATCGCCGCCCGTGCCGAAGGGGCGCTGCGCCAGGGGTTCAACCAGCAAAACAGTATGCGCGTGGCCCGCATCCTGTATGAAGAGCTGGGCGTCGGGGCCGTCGCCATTACCGACCGGGAAAAATTGCTGGCGTTTATCGGCCTGGGGGACGATCACCATACCGTAGACTCGCCGATCACCTCGCGCCACACCCATCGGGCGATCGAGAAGAATCAGGTGGTCTACGCCGATGGCAATGAAATGCCTTACACCTGTTCCATTTCACCGAGCTGCAAACTGGGATCAACGCTGGTGATCCCGCTGCGGGGCGAAGAACAGCGCGTAATCGGCACCATTAAGCTGTATGAGCCCAAAAACAAGCTGTTTTCCAGCATCAACCGTACGCTGGGGGAAGGGATCGCCCATCTGCTCTCCGCGCAGATTCTGGCCGGGCGCTTCGAACGGCAAAAGCAGCTGCTGGTACAGTCGGAAATCAAGCTATTGCACGCGCAGGTGAACCCTCACTTCCTGTTTAACGCGCTGAATACGCTGTCGGCGGTAATCCGCCGCGATCCCGCTCACGCCCGCCAGCTGGTGCTGTCGCTATCGACCTTTTTCCGTAAAAACCTCAAGCGCAGCAACGATGAGGTCTCGCTCAACGACGAACTGGAACACGTGAATTCCTATCTGGAGATTGAGAAAGCGCGCTTCGCCGATCATCTGACGGTGGATATCTCGCTGCCGGATGAGCTGCTGGAAGCGCGGCTGCCCGCCTTTTCCCTGCAACCGATTGTCGAAAACGCCATCAAGCACGGCATTTCGCAGATGATCGACGTCGGTCATATTCGCATCAGCGGACGTCTGCATGCCAATACGCTGGAGCTGACGGTGGAAGATAACGCCGGCATGTATCAACCGCCCCACGGCGGAGACGGTCTGGGGATGAATCTGGTGGACCGGCGCATCAAGGCCCGCTACGGCAACCGCTTCGGCGTCACCGTGGTCTGTGAGGCCGACAGATTTACCCGGGTGGAAGTGCGCGTGCCGTTTATTTCACCGCGCAAGGAATTAGCGGATATCGGCGATGCGGCCTGAGAACTGGCCGCTATCCCTGCTTCCCCTTCGTCTCACGCTAGCGGTCTATATACATTGACACTCCCACCCTGTAAGAGTAAATTTTACGCACAAACAGGGTAAGGACGCCGCAATGAGATATGTTGAGTTCATTGAAACTGACTTTTTCAGCAAACAACGTGAAAGACTTCTTAGTGAAGATGAGTATACGGAGTTTCAAAAATTGTTAGTTACCGACCCGGAGTTGGGGAGTGTCATTGTTGGAACTGGCGGATGCAGAAAGATTCGTTTCTCACCTGAAAACAGCCATTGTGGTAAACGCGGCGGTGTTCGCGTTATTTACTATTACCAATCGCCCAAAGGCCATATATGGCTCTTTACTGTGTATCAAAAAGGGCAAAAAGACACGTTGACCGGGGCAGAGAAAAACGTGCTCAAGTCAGCAATAGAGCGTTTGAAAAAGGGGGCTTTATGAGTGATTTCTTCAATGACTTAATGACGTCTGTCAACGAAGCTGTCGCAATCAGCGAGGGCAAAACAACCGCAGCACGTATCACTCGCTATGAAATGCCTGACGTGAAAGCAATTCGAACATTATCAGGGTTGAAACAAGATGATTTTGCTTCAGCGCTAGGCGTCTCGCCTTCCCTTGTTCAGGCATGGGAGCAACATCGACGCCAACCGACAGGCATAGCGCTAAAAGTCCTGAACATTCTAAAAAACAAGCCTGATTTCATCAAAGTACTAAAAGCAATGTAAACATAACCGCAGAGAGCCGAACGACGACTCAACCTCAATCCGGTCCCTGCTTATCCAGCACGTCGCGCAAAAAGTCCCCCAGATAGTTAAACGCGGCGACCACCAGCATAATCGCCAGTCCCGCCGGCAGCATCTGTTCCGGGTGCGTCAGCATCAGGTTTTTCGCCTCGCCCAGCATCGCGCCCCACTCCGGCGCGGGCGGCTGAACCCCCAGCCCGATAAAGGAGAGCGCCGAGAGCAGCAGGATCACCGCGCCGCTGTCGGTGGTGGCCAGTACCGCTATTTCGGCGGCCGTCACCGGCAGCAGATGCCGCCGGATGATATAGCGTGCCGGCCCGCCGATAATTCTGGCGAAATGGACGTAGTGCCGATCGCTGTATTGCAGCACGATGCCGCGGATCATCCGCGCATACCAGGCCCACTTCACCAGCAGCACCGCCAGGATAATATTCTGCAGCCCCGGCCCCATCATCCCCACCAGGGCAAAAATCATCACCTCGCCGGGAAAAGAGAGCATCACATCGCACCAGCGCATCAATAGCGCATCAACGCGCCCGCGGAAATAGCCCGCCAGCATGCCAATCAGCAGACCGAGCGCCAGCGTCGCCGCCATCGCCGATAGCGAGACCAGCACCGTGGTGCGGATGCCGTACAGCAGGCGGGAGAAGACGCAGCGGCCCAGATGGTCGGCCCCCAGCGGGTAACGCAGGCTGATGCCGTGGTATTTGTCGCGCCAGGAAACCAGCAGCGGATCGTGCGGCGCAATCCAGGGGGCCAGCAGCCCCGCCGCCAGGATCAGCGCCAGCAGACACAGGCAGGCCAGCGCCAGCCGATCCTGCCGCAGCCGCAGCCAGAGACGGCGGTTCATCCGGCGATACCGCGCCGCAAGCGGGGATCCAGCCACATTTGCACTAAATCAATCAGGAAGTTCGCCGCCACAAACAGCAGCGCCATCAGCAAGACATAGGCCTGAATAACCGGATAGTCGCGGTTAAAAATCGCCGTCACGCACAGCCGGCCCAAACCGGGCCAGGAAAAAATGTTTTCGATGATCAGCGTACCGGCGATAAGCCTGGGAATGCTCATGCCAAGCGCCACCAGCGGCGAATAGAGCGCGTTAATCAACACGTGCCGCCACAGAATGCGGCGCGGCGTCAACCCGCGGACGTTGGCGTACCCCACGTAGGGCTGGTTAAGCTGCCCCAGCATATTGTTGCGCAGCAGCCGGACATAGGTGCCGATATAGCCCAGCGCCAGCGTCAGCGCCGGCAATATCACCGCGCCGGGCGCCTGAACGCCGCCGGCGGGCAGCCAATCCAGCTTGACCGCCAGCAGCCAGATAAGCAGCAGGCCAACCCAGTAGTTCGGCATGGCGGTAAGCAAAAACAGCAGCGCCCGCAACAGCTTATCCGGCCAGCGATCCCGGGTTGCCACGCACAGCATGGCCAACGACAGCGAAAAGAGCAGAATCATGCCCAGCGCGCTGGCGGCCAGCCATAGCGTCACCGGCAGCGCCCGCATCAGTTCTTGCCATACGCCGGCGCGAGTGACGAACGAGGTGCCGAAATCCAGATGCAGGCTGCGTTGCAGCCAGGAAAGGTACTGTCGCCACAACGGCAGATCCAGCCCCAGCTCCCGGCGCATCTCGGCAATGGCGTCATCCGTGGGCACGATCATATTCACCCGCAGCGCGACTTCGGCGGGATCGGACGGGGAAAGTTGCATCAGTGCGAACGCCATCCCTGATATCGCCGCCAACAGCGGCACCATCATCAACAGGCGCCGTAAAATATAACGCGTCATCAGCTCACCGTTTACCTAGCGCCAGTACATCTTTTCAAAAGCGATCTCATACTGGGAAGGATTAAAGGTCACGCCTTGCAACCCCGGGCTGAATACCGCCTTGGCGCGGGAATAGGTCAACGGGATATAAACCCCCTCCTGCGCCAGCCGCAGCAGTATCCGGCGGTACAGCGCCCGGCGCCGCGTCTCGTCCGGCTCGATCAATACCCGGCCGATCAGCGCGTCCAGCCCGGCCTTGTCCGGCAGTCCCTTTTGCCCCTGATAGTCGGCATGCGCCGGAATACGGAACGAGGAGAGATAAGATTGCGGATCGTAAGGTTTTCCCCAGGACAGGGAGTATTGCAGATCAAAATCGCCGGACTTTTGCCTGTCCAGATACGCCTGTTTCTCCTCGCCCAGCAGCGAGACATCCACCCCGACCTGACGGAAATTGCTTTGCACCACTTCGGCGATCTGCTGTTCGCCCGCATTGTTGGTGCTATAAGAGAACACCAGCCGCAGCGGCTTGCCCTGCTT
The DNA here is from genome assembly GCF_003115855.1 of Brenneria corticis. Lineage (GTDB taxonomy): Bacteria > Pseudomonadota > Gammaproteobacteria > Enterobacterales > Enterobacteriaceae > Brenneria > Brenneria corticis. The sequence continues at coordinate 89,953 of NZ_KZ819080.1, read as the reverse complement.
CTCACGGATCGCCCCGCCCGCGGGTAAGCGCCAGCCCGCCTCGTCCAGCAGCGCGGCGGCTTTCGCCGCGTCGTAGCGGTAGACCGGCAGATCGGCGATATCGGCATAAGGCACGCTACGGGCCAGCAGCGTATCCGCCACGCTTTCGCTGCCCGACATAACGCCTTGCGCAATCGCCTGCTTATCCACCGCGTACTGCAACGCCAGACGCACCTGACGGTCGCCGGTTATCGCCCGGCTGCTGTTCAATACCAGCGCCCGCGAGGCCACCGGCTCGCTGATGGCGGTATGAAATTTGCCCGCCGCCTGCAACGCCATAAAGGTATCGCCGTCAATCATGTCGCCATCCGCGCCGAAGATCAGCTGAACGTCGCCTTTTTCCAACGCCAGCAGCATACTTTGCCGGTCGGGGATCACCTTCCACGACACGCTTTGCAGTTTGGGGGGCGTTCCCCAGTAGCGGGGATTGGCCTTAAAGGTCGCATACTGGTTTTTTACCTGCTCCGCCAGCAGCCAGGGTCCGGTTCCGGCATAGGAGCGGACGCCGTTTTTGGTCTGGCCGTCGATAAAACTGCGCGGGGAGATAAAACGGAAAGGCCGGGTCAGACCCAGTTCCACCAGCGTGGGGTAGTAGGGATTTTTCAGATGCAGAACCAGGGTGTCGTCATCCGCCGCGTCGATTTTATCGATCTGCCGTACCAGCTCAAGCCAGGCGTGGCGCTGATAATTCGCCAATACGGCCTCAAAATTCTGTTTCGCCGCCCGCGCATTGAACGGCTCGCCGTCGCTGAACCTCACCCCCTGGCGCAGGTGGAAGGTGTACCGCTTGCCGTCCGGCGATATTTCCCAGCTTTGCGCCAGCCATGGCCGCACGCCCTGTTCGCTGTTAACGACCAGCGGCTCGAACACCATATTCTGCGCCGCCATCTCGCCGCCGTAGAGATGCGGGTTGATATCGCGGATATCTTTGGTGCTGGCGTAGCTTAAGGAAACCGAACCCGGTGACGCGCTTGCCGCGGCGGATGCTCCTGACGCCGCCAGCGCGAGCAACGCCAGGCACCCGGCCCGGACGCAGGCGGAAAACATCTGCGCTAGCGCTGTTTTGATACTCGGCATCGCCGCTCCCGATAACTATTTTTCCGCACAGACCAGAAACATCGGCGTCGAGGCGTAATTCACCTTTTCCGTCTCATCCCACAGTTCATCGCCGACGCGCGTATCCAGCATGATCTTGTGATACCCGCATTGCAGCAGCGCCTGCGTATCCCACTGCGGGCGGCGTTCCCGGCTGAGCGGCAGCTGACGGGCGATGTTTTCCATGGCGACGGTATCGGTATTGACATAGTGATCGTCCAGTCCCAGGTAGCGCGCGTTGGCCCGGTCCGCCAGATAGCCAAGGCGGCTTTGCTCATCAAACAGTTGCAGATACCAGTTGGCGTCAAAGTTAACCAGCCGCCCTCCCGGCGCCAGCACCCGGCGCCACTCCTGATAAGCATATTGCGGGGCGTCCAGATTCCAGGTCACATTGCGCGCGACGATCAGGTCGAAGCTGTCGTCGTCAAACGGCAGCGCATGCACGTCCGATAGCACGAAGTTCACCGCAACGCCGTAATGCGCCGCGTTGGCGCGCGCCTGATCCAGCATCGCCTGGGTGATATCGACCGCCGTCACCCGGTGCCCGGCCAGCGCCAGCGTCACGGCGAAGAAGCCCGGTCCGGTGCCGATATCCAGCACCTTTAAGCGCGGTTTGTCCGGGGCATACTCAGTGATTTTTTTCAGCCAGGCGGCGCGCTTGGCGTTGGCCAGCTCGGCGGCATTCAACTGGGCGTAGCCGGCGGCGCGGGATGTCCAATAGCACTGCACATCCTCCAATAGCTCGCGGCTTTCATTTTCGACAAGGAGTTGGCTCACGCGGGGTTGTCCTGTTAACTATTCAGGCCGGTATCTACACCGGCATTGCGCGGAAGATGTCCAACTTATAACAGATAGGGTGGTCTGGTTGAATCGTAGAGTATGAACTTTATAAAAAAAATCATACTTTTTTGATCTGGCTTAACTTCAGCCTGTGAGCCGCCGGTAAAAGCGGATCCCCGCCTACGGCCGCGGGGATGACTGGTGGCAGTGCGCGGGGATGACGTTTGGCGGTATTCGCAGAAACGGCGCGTCGGTGCGGGCATTGAAGAGGTTACAGCGGAATAAGATTCAATCTGCCGTGGCGCACGCCGGTTTGCGCCATGACCGATTCCGCGAAATGCTCCACCTGTGAGGAAGTGCCGCGCAGGATCACCGTTTCCACGCACTCTTCATGGCTCAGATGCGTGTGCATGGTGGAGACCGTCAAATCGTGATGGTCGTGCTGCATTTCGGCCAGCCGGCTGGAAAGCTGGCGCTCATGGTGATCGTAGACGTAGCTCAGCACCGCCACGCACGCGCCGTTTTCATCCGTCGCCCGCGTCATTTCCCCCAGCTCGCGACGCAACATATCGCGGAACGCTTCGGAACGATTGGCATAGCCTTTACGCCGCATCAGTTCATCAAAGTCCTGCGCCAGTTGATCATCCATTGATATCGTCAGTCTTTGCATCGTCGTCCTCAGGGAAAAACAGGTCGGTCAAATCGGCAGGAAAAACATTATTTGGCGCAATAAAAACAATGCTGGCGCAATTCGTCAAGGGAATTGCGCCAGCGCGGCGGTTAGAGCAGGATGCGCAGCATACGGCGCAGCGGCTCAGCGGCTCCCCACAGCAGCTGGTCGCCGACGGTAAAGGCGGACAGATACTCCGGCCCCATATTCAGTTTGCGCAGGCGCCCGACCGGGGTGGAGAGCGTACCGGTCACCGCCGCCGGGGTCAGTTCGCGCACAGTAACGTCGCGATCGTTCGGCACCACTTTCACCCAGTCGTTATGGGTGGCCAGCAGTTGTTCGATTTCCGGCAGCGCCACATCTTTTTTCAGCTTGACGGTAAACGCCTGACTGTGGCAGCGCAGCGCGCCCACGCGCACGCACAGGCCGTCCACCGGGATCGTCCGGCTGCCGCCGAGGATCTTGTTGGTTTCCGCCTGGCCTTTCCACTCTTCACGGCTCTGGCCGTTATCCAGCTGTTTGTCGATCCACGGGATCAGGCTGCCCGCCAGCGGCACCCCGAAGTTGTCGGTCGGCAGCGTGCCGCTGCGGGTCAGCGCCGTCACTTTACGTTCGATATCCAGAATGGCTGAAGCCGGATCCTGAAGCTCTTTCGCCACGTCGCCATGCAGCATGCCCATCTGCACCAGCAGTTCGCGCATATGGCGCGCGCCGCCGCCGGAAGCCGCCTGATAGGTGGCGACGGACACCCAGTCCACCAGATCGTTGGCGAACAGGCCGCCGAGCGACATCAGCATCAGGCTGACGGTACAGTTGCCGCCGACAAAGGTTTTAACGCCTTTATCCAGCCCCTGCCTAATCACCGCGTGGTTGACCGGGTCAAGGATGATAATCGCCTCGTCCTTCATGCGCAGGGAAGAGGCGGCGTCAATCCAGTAGCCTTGCCAGCCGCTTTCACGCAGCTTTGGATAGACTTCATTGGTATAATCGCCGCCCTGGCAGGTGATGATGATATCCAGCGCGCGCAGCGCGTCCAGATTGTAGGCGTCCTGCAATACGCCCTGCTGCCCCCCCAACGCCGGCGCTGGCTCTCCGTGCTGGGAAGTGGAAAAGAACACCGGGCGGATAGCGTCGAAGTCGCGTTCTTCCACCATGCGCTGCATGAGAACCGAACCGACCATACCGCGCCAGCCAATAAAACCAACATTTTTCATGGTAACTGTCCTGCCTTGGGGGTAACAAAAAGAATTACGGCTGCCGTCTTAGTGTAGTAAACACATTAGTTATGATAGTAAACACATTAAGAGTAACGACTTTCCACCATACAAAATGTACGCAAAGTCGCAAGTGAATTTATTCGATAGTACGACGTTTTTCAGCAGTCATTCTAATATGGCCGCCGCGGCGCAGGATGATGTACGCCCGCATTCGATTTCAGGAGCAAAAGACCAACATGACAGAAATGATCTCCGCAACCGTGCTGTTGCTGCTAATTATGGATCCCCTCGGCAACCTGCCTATCTTTATGTCGGTGCTGAAACATCTGGATCCCAAACGGCGACGCGTGGTGCTGATCCGCGAGATGCTTATCGCCCTGGGGCTGATGCTGACCTTTCTGTTTGCCGGGGAGCGGATCCTGGTTTTTCTTAATCTGCGCACCGAAACGGTATCGATTTCCGGCGGCATCATCCTTTTCCTGATCGCCATCCGCATGATCTTTCCCTCAAAGGAAGGCAGCAGCACCGGCCTGCCCGCCGGGGAAGAGCCGTTTCTGGTGCCGCTGGCGATCCCGCTGGTGGCCGGCCCGTCGATTCTGGCGGCGCTGATGCTGCTTTCCCACCAATATCCCCATCAGCTGCCGCACCTGACGCTGGCGTTATTTATCGCCTGGGCAATCTCTTTCATCATTCTGTTGATGTCGAACCTGTTTTTACGTCTGCTGGGGGAGAAAGGCGTCAGCGCGCTGGAAAAACTGATGGGGTTGATTCTGGTGATGCTGTCGACGCAGATGTTTCTGGACGGCGTACGGGCGTATATGAAGCTGTGAATCGACGGGGCGGCGGCATGGCCGCCGCCCCGTCTGATTGCCGTCAGAGAAAAACGCTGCCCGCCGCGGCCAGCAGGAAGGCGATGGTGCCGATCAGCGTTTCCATTACCGTCCAGGTTTTCAGCGTGGTCTTCTCATCCATTTCCAGGAAACGCCCGACCAGCCAGAAGCCGGAGTCGTTCACGTGCGACAGCACCGTCGCGCCGCCGGCGATGGCGATAACGATAAAGCACAGATCGAACTGACTCAGCCCGGTGGTCGCCGCCACCGCCGGCGCCATCAGCGCCGCCGTGGTCGTCAACGCCACGGTGGCCGACCCCTGGGCGATACGCAACGCGGCGGAAACCACGAACGCGGCGACAATCACCGGCATACCGGTATCGGACAGCATATCGGCCAGCGCCGTACCGATCCCGCTGGCGCGCAGTACGCCGCCGAACATACCGCCGGCCCCGGTAACCAGAATAATGGAACACACCGGGCCTAACGCTCCTTCACACACCTTGTTAAGATGATCGCGGCTGCGCTGTCCGCTGAACATGATCAGAGAAAACAGCACGGTGATCAGCAGAGCCACCGGGGTTTTCCCCAACATCCGCAGGACCTGCACCGCCGCATTGTCACCGTTGATTATTCCCATGACCGTCAGCGTATTCAGCCCGGTATCCAGAAAGATCAGTCCCAGCGGCAGCAGCAGTACGCTCAATACCACTGAAAACGAAGGCGCCGTATGTTGTTCATCGGCCTTGACCTCTTCCAGAAAGGTGGAAGGCAGCGGTACATGGAACTTCTTACCTGCCCACAGACCGAACAGATAGCTGCCCAGATACCAGGTCGGAAAGGCGATAATCAGACCGACGATCACCAGCAGACCAATATTGGCGCCAAGCAGTTCGCTGGCGGCAACCGGCCCCGGATGAGGCGGCAGTAACGCGTGCATCACCGCAAATGCCCCGGCGGCGGGCAGCGCGTACTTCAGGGTTGAGCCGCCAAAACGTTTCGCCACGCTGAAGATGATCGGCAGCATAACGACCAGGCCGGCATCAAAAAAGATGGGGAAACCGAACAACAATGAGGCGATACCCAACGCAAACGGCGCCCGATGCTCACCGAATTTATTGATCAGCGTATCCGCCAGAACATTGGCGCCGCCGCTGATCTCCAGCAAACGCCCGATCATCGCCCCCAGACCAACCAGCAAGGCGACAGACGCCAGCGTACCGCCGAAGCCGCTCAGTAACGTAGGGACGATATTTTCATAAGGCGTTTTTGTTACCAGCGCGGTTAACAGGCTGACTAATACCAGCGCCAGGAAGGCATGGACTTTAAAACGCATAACCAGCACGAGTAACAAGGCCACGGCGCCTACCGCAATCAGCAACAGCACGCCGGCACTATAAGCAGATGTTATTTCTGTCATGTTTATTATCCTTTCAATCACCCAGTGGAATGACTGATTGTTTGTGAGATATGTCACATCGCCATTTGATACCGGTAACATGATACGGGTAACATGTTAAGATCGGGAACTGATATGTTTCATTGAATTTACATTTTGGGATGGAGATCAAATTATGCCGGGCCAAAGCATTATTCTTATGGGCGTTTCAGGTAGCGGGAAATCGTCGGCGGGCGCCGCATTGGCACGGGCGATTCAGGCCAAATTCATTGACGGCGACGATCTGCATCCGCGCGCCAATATTCAGAAAATGGCCGGCGGTACGCCGCTGAATGACGAAGACCGCGCCCCCTGGCTGGAACGTCTGAACGACGCCGCCTATAGCCTGTTTCACAAAAACGAAACCGGCATCATCGTCTGTTCGGCATTAAAAAAACGCTACCGCGACCGCCTGCGCCGCGACAATGAAGGGATGATCTTTCTCTATCTGAAAGGCAGTTTCGATATCATTCTGGCGCGGCATAGAGCCCGCGCCGGACACTTTATGCCGACGGAACTGCTCAAAAGCCAGTTTGACGCGCTGGAAGAACCGGGCGGCGACGAGCCGGACGTGCTGACGATAGACATCGACGGCAGCATGGAGGAGGTGGTTAACCGCTGCGTTGAGGCGCTGCGCACCCATCAGCGGGAGTGATATCGGCCGGCGGAGTTTTGCGCTAAATGCTATCGCCATCGAGCAAGGTGAAACCGACATCGACCATCGTCGGCGTAACCCGTTCGCCGCGCATACGCGCCAGCAGACGCTCCGCGCCAATTTGCCCCATGCGCTCGCGTGGGGTAAGCACGCTGGCCAGCTTCGGCACCATCGCCTGACCGATGTCGTGCCCGTGAAAACCGGCGATCCCCATATCTTGCGGCACGCGCAATCCCTGACGCTGGCACTCGAACATCGCGCCGACGGCCAGATCGTCGTTGGTACAGAAAATGCTGTCGATCGGCGGATGCTCAGCCTGCGCCTGCCGCAATAACTCGCCTCCCAGCGAGTAGGAAGAAGCCAGCTCGCTCATCACGCAATAGCTCGCCAGCCCGTTATCCCGCATCGCCTGCTGATAGCCGCGGCATTTTATGATCGTCCGTTCGTCCTGACGCGCGCCGAGGTAAACCACGTGGCGGCGTCCCCGCTCAATCATATGCTGGGTCATCTGCCGCGCCGCTTCAAAATTATCGAACCCCACGGCGATATCCAGGCAGGGAGAAACAGAGTCCATCAGTTCCACCACCGGAATACCCGCCATATCAATCATCTGACGGGTGCGATCGGTATGCAAACGGTCGGACAGAATCAGGCCGTCGATGTTATAGGCCAGCAACGACATCAGCCGCTGCTCTTCCTTTTCGGGGTGATACCCATAGTGCGCCAGCATGGTCTGATAGCCCTGCGCTTCGGTAACCCGTTCAATACCCCGCAGCACTTCCGCAAACACCTGGTTGGTCAACGACGGCAGCAGCACGCCTATCGCCCGGCTGGTGGCGCTGGCAAGCATATTGGGCGCCTGATTGGGGATGTAGCCCAACTCGTCAAGCGCAATGGCTATCTTTTCCTGCAACGCTACGGAAACCTGAGCCGGATTGCGCAGATAACGGCTCACCGTCATTTTCGTCACGCCGACCCGGTCGGCAACATCCTGGAGAACCGGTCTTTTTTTCTTCATTATCCACGGATCACGCCTGAAAATATTGAGCGGGAGTCTAGCAAAAAAAGCGCGCACGGCATATCCGGGGCCGCTGTTTTTAAACGTTGCGCAACGGCGGCCCGAGGGCGGAGCGGCGAGATCCGGATGCGTTAACGACGCGGCGCCTATACCGGCGGTAAATCAAACAGCAGGATTTCGCTCTCCTGAGCGGCATGAACCGACAGGGCTTCTTCATCCCAGACGGCCAGCGCGTCGCTGGCCGCCGCCTGATGGCCGTTAATCTCCACGCTGCCGCGCACCACCTGGATCCAGATCCGGCGTTCAGCCTGCACCCGATAAATCGACTGTTCCTGCGGCTTCAGCGCCCAGCGCCACAGCGCCATGTCCTGAAAAACCTTCAGCGAGCCGTCGCGGGCATCCGGCGACAGCACCAGCTGGCGGCCCTGCGGCATATCGAAGCGTTTTTGCTCATAGCGCGGCGTCAGCCCGGCTTGCTGCGGGATAATCCAAATCTGGTACAGATGCAGCAACTCATCGCGGCTGGCGTTGTATTCCGAATGGCGAATCCCGGTGCCGGCGCTCATGATCTGAAACTCGCCGGCCTGAATCTGCTCTTTGTTGCCCATGCTGTCCTGATGTTCCACCGTGCCTTCCAGAACGTAGGTGAGGATTTCCATATCCTTATGCGGATGGGTGCCGAAGCCTTTGCCGCCTTCAATCCGGTCTTCATTGATGACGCGCAGCGCCGAGAAGCCCATAAATTCCGGCTCATAATAGTCGGCAAATGAGAAAGTATGCCAGCTATCAAGCCAGCCGTGGTTTGCATGGCCGCGCTGTTGCGCTTTGCGTACGTCGATCATGTCGGTTTCTCCCCGCGTTTCGTTAGCAGCCTAATGGGATAGGTTTTAAGTCAAAGTCTAACGGGTAGCCGGGAATAAGATAGCGCAAAAAACTCACCGCCCGGTTCAAAAAATCAGAATGGGATGGCTACGCTGAGTTCAGCGTCACACAGCGGCGACTCGGAGAGTGGCGGGCAGGGATAACCTAAAAAAAAAGCCAGCACCCGAGCTGGCTAAATAAATACTGGAAGCAATGTGAGCAATGTCGTGCCTTCGCAGAAACCGCCCGGTAACCTGAGTGTCTCCACCCGGTCCTCCGGTTGGTTCCCCCGGAAAGCAGTGCAATAATAATCATTATCATTCGCGTCTGTAAAGTGTTTTTATTTGATAAATCGTCTTAGATAACAGGATATTGTTTTTTAGGGTTTTCCTTCGCGTAAAAAATCGCGCTGAGGTGGGCGTGACCGCCGGGTGAGCGACAGGACGTCGCGAAAGCCAGTGCCGCGCCGGGAGCGCGTCAATGGCGGCCCGACCAGCGGTCACGAACGCCGAAGGCATCGCGTAGCGACGCGATTTCGCGAAAAGCCCGGGGCCACGGGGCGGCGGCGCCTGAGCCACCCCGTGTCGGGCGCGTGCTGCGACGGTCGCAGAGATCGACTGAGGTTAGTGCGCACGAAACCCTCACTGCACTTACAGAAATCCCTTCCCCAAATTTGTGGGGCCCCCTCACGCCTCAATCAGCGCCCGCGCCAGCAGCGTGATCGGATGTTCGCACGGCTTGCCGGTGGACATTTCGATTTGCCATTTGCAGGTTTCGCAGTCGGTGATCACCACATCCGCGCCGCTTTCCTCGATCTGCCGAAACAGCGGCGCGCCGATCCCCTGCGCGGTGGCGTAATTTTCCTTCTTGAAGCCGTAGGTGCCGGCAATGCCGCAGCACTGGGAATCCAGCACCGTCAGTTCGATACCGGGAATGCGCTGCAGCAGCGCCAGCGTGTAGGCGGTCCAGCCCATCTTTTCCAGATGGCAGGGAGTGTGATAGGCCACCCGCAGCGGCAGCGCGCGCAGCGGCAGTTCACGCCCCTCTTCCTCCAATAGCCGGTACAGCCGCCGGGTGGCCAGTTCAATGCCATCGCGCACGCGGTCGGTGTCCACGCCCAGCAGATGCGGATATTCGTCGCGCAAGGTAAAGGCGCAGCTGGACGACGTCGCCACCACCGGTATGGACTTGCCGTTAATCGCCTCGTCCAGCGATTGAACATTCACCCGCGCCTGCTTTCTCGCCCGATCGTGAAAGCCATTCGCAATCAGCGGCACGCCGCAGCACTTTTCTTTGCTCAGCAGTTGAACGCCGATATTCATGGCGTTAAAAATCCGCACCAGATCTTTTCCCAACTGGGGGTGGTTGTAGTTAACGTAGCAGCCGTGAAAGTAGGCGACCTGCTCGGGGTAACCTTGCTGCCTTTGCACCTGCTGGCGATACCAGCGGCGGAAGGTGCCGAAGGAATATTTCGGCAACTGGCGGCGATGGTCGATTTTTAAGGCTTTATCCAGCAGCTGACGCACCGGTTTCAGGCCGGTCGCCGTATTCACCAGCGGAGCAAACGGGGTGGAAACCGTCCCCATCAGATCGGTATGGCTTAGAATGGCGTCGCGCAAGCTGGGCTTATGGCTGCTGTAGTTGGCTTTCGCGCGCTGAATGATATCGCCGATTTTAACGTCCGACGGACAGGCCACTTCGCAGCGTTTACAGTTGGTGCAGTACTTCAGCGCCTCATCATACAACGCGGGATCTTTGCGCCGCAGACGTTCGCCATCCGGCCCGGCCTGTTTCGGCCCCGGATAGAGAGGATTAACCCGCGATACCGGACAATAGGTGGTGCAAACCGTGCATTTGATGCAATTTTCAAAGCTGTTATCGTCAAGCAGGCTCATTGGTTATCCTCCTGCAGTATCAGGTCGGCGGCATACAGCGCGCTGAGCAGCGATACGCCCGCGCCGCACCCCTGGGCAATGGGATCGAACCCTTCCAGCACCGCGCCGACGGCATACAGGTTATGCGCCGTTTTGCCGGCGACGGCGGGGCGCAGATTGTCATCGGTTATCACGCCGAACTGCCGGTAAGGCTGGGCGGCGAACATGTCCTGCCGGCTCCATTCCTCCCGCCGGGCCGCGAAGCGAACATCCAGCCCGAACACCGGCTCGCTAACCCGGTCGAAGCGCGCCAGCAGACCGTTGCTGAAGAAACTGCCGCTGGCCAGCACCACGTGTCGCGCCCGCAGCGGAATATCGCGGTGATTGCGGGTATAGAGCGCGGCGCCCTGCGCTTCCAGCACGGCGCGTTCCACCCGATCGCCCGGCATGACGATCCCCCCCTGCCGGCGAAAGCGGCGCAGCAGCGCCTGATGCAAACGCAGTCCCGGCAACGAAGGCGGCAACGTCGGCAGCAGCAGCACCGGCTTGCCGAGCGCCTGGCGCAGCCCGTCCAGCGCCGCCGGTCCGTCCAGCCCCAGACAGGCGGGCATGATCACCGCATCATTGCCGCTGGCGGATACCGTCAGCTCTTCCGCCAGCGCCGCCAGATTTTCCGGCAGATCGAGCACCCGGGAAATATTCACCGCCCGGAACTCGCTGGGGTTGCGGCGCAGCCGATCCAGCACCGGCAGTTTGACATCATCGCTGCGGGCGGCGATGCCCTGCGACTGCAGCGTCCCGGCCACAATACGCGACTGGAAATCCAGAAAGCCTTCAATGCCGGCCACCAGCGGGCGCTCCCAGCGAGCGGTGCCGGTCAGGCCGCGGGTCACGCTGTCCGACTGGCTGAGCCAGCAGGGGCGAAACTTGCCCAGCGGCGTCATCCGCAGATGATTTTGCCGATAGTCGCCCAGCATCGGCATGGCGCAGCGAACCAGCAGCGCCTGAGCCTCCGGCAACAGGGCGGCGATCCGCTCGGCGCCCATCAGCGCATAGGGATGGCGAGGCGCCTGGCGGGCCAGCTCATCCAGCGCGCTTAACGGCTGGTCGACGGGCTGCCCGTCCGGCAGACAGGCGAGCAGATCCAGCGCGCCCGAAGAAAAATGCAGGGCGCTTTGCCCTGCGCTGACGATAGCGCAACGTTTGCCCTGCTCGGACAGCCGGATGCCGCAGGTCAACCCCGCCAGCCCGCCGCCGATAATAACCGCGTCATACCGCATGCTGTTCCTCCCGCGCGTCATCGGCCGTCAGGCCGCACAATCCCTGATATACCCAACTGGTAAACTCGCTTTCACGCAGGGTATTGCCCCAGGCGACCGGGCGAATGCCTTTCCAGCGTTCATTGAGAAACTGGCTGAGCTGGACGATGGATTGCTCCGGCGTCGACCGCCCCAGCCGGCACAGCAATCCCGCGGCCCGGCAGGCGCAAAGCTCGCCCTGGCAGGTTCCCATTCCGACGCGGGTGCGGCGGCGTAAATCAATCAGATTATTAACCTGGAGCGATTCCACCGCGTAACGCACTTCGCCGGCGGTAACGGCTTCGCACTCGCAGACCAGACTGCCGTCCAGACGCTCGCCGGACAACAAACGCCCGGCGCGTTCGCCGTGGCGGTAAATCGCCGATCCGCGCAGCGGCGCGGACAACGGAAAGGCGCTGTTTTTAGGTTCCGATAACGGGCTTTTAGGCGCGGAGAAATGCGCGGCGGAACGGCGCGCGGTGGATTGAGATGGGGCCGCGCGTTCCGTACCGGGTTCCGAGCCGGGCAACGGCGTCTGCGCCGTGGTGCAGGCCACGTCGCAGCCCAGCTTTTCACAGATTTTATCCGTCACCCACTCGGCCATCAGCCGGTAGGTCATCAGTTTACCGCCGGTGATGGTAACAAACCCCTCCAGACCATCGCGGCTGGCATGGTCGAGCAGCACAATGCCGCGGCTGACGCTGCGTCCGCTGGGGTCGCTGTCGTTCGCCACCAGCGGGCGCACCCCCGCATAGGCGCGGAGAATGCGCGTGTCCGCCAGCTGCGGCGCCAGTTTGGCGCCTTCGCGCATCAGGATTTCCACTTCCGCGGGCGTGACCGTCATATTATCGATCTGATCGTAATCGATATGGGTCGAGGTGGTGCCGATCAGAGAGATGGTGTCTCCCGGCACCAGAATGTCGGCATCGGCCGGTTTGCGGCAGCGGTTAATCACCATGTTGTTGATGCGATGTCCCAAAATCAGCAGCGCCCCTTTCGCCGGGAACATGCGTACGCGCAGATCGGCATACTCGGCGATATGTTGTCCCCAGATACCCGCGGCGTTGACCACCACCTGGGCGTATATCTCGCCGGCGACGGCGTTTTTATGGTCGAATACGCGCACCCCGGTGATGCGGTCGCCCTGGCGGATCAAACCGATAACCTCATGATAAGTCAGCACCTCGGCGCCGTGCTCAGCGGCATCGATGATATTGGCCGAGGTCAGGCGGAAAGGATCGATGGTGCCGTCCGGCACCCGCACCGCGCCAATCAGCGTCGGGTTGGCGGCGGGCTCCAGACGCAGCGCCTCCTGGGGATCTATCGCCTGGGCGCTGATCCCCGCCTGTCGGCAGGCGGCGATAAATTGGCTCTGATAGGCGAGGTCGTCTTCCGGCAAGGTCAGAAACAGGCCGTCCGTCGGCTCCACGCAGTGGCGGGCTATGCGCTTGAGCACCTGGTTTTCTTCAATGCATTCGCGCGCGGACTCGCCGTCCGTCACCGCATAGCGCGATCCGCTGTGCAGCAAACCATGGTTGCGCCCGGTGGCGCCGGTGGCGATGTCAAAGCGTTCGATCAACAGGCAGCGCAATCCCCGCAGCGCGCAATCCCGTACGGTTCCCGCGCCCGTCGCCCCACCGCCAATCACAATGACATCGGTTTCCCGGTATGACCCATTATTTTGCATACGCCCTCTTCTCGCGGATCCTGACATAGTGCTATTGGGACACAAAAGATAAGGTTAATGTTTGATAAAGAGCAAAAACGAACATAAAACGAAAATAGAATAGTCATTAAAATTCATATATGTGATTGGCATCACCAAAATCAATTCCGCAATTGCATAAGCCTTGTTAAGGTAAGCACGAAAAAATGTCATACCTTCATAAAAATGTAACATTTGAGCGATAACTCACAGATGAAAAGGGCGTAATTGGATAATATTACCTTCGTTATAGAACAAAAAATTATCGTTTTTGGTCGTATTGGAGGCAGAAATGCTGAGTATTTTTAAACCCGCTACACACCAGCCCCGCGTCGCCGCAGATCAGGTCGATCCACTGTATCGTCGCCTGCGTTGGCAAATTTTCATGGGCATCTTCTTTGGCTATGCCGCTTACTATCTGGTGCGCAAAAATTTCGCCCTGGCGATGCCATTCCTGATCGAACAAGGGTTCTCGCGCGGCGACCTCGGTTTCGCGCTATCCGGCATTTCGATCGCCTACGGCTTTTCCAAATTTATCATGGGTTCGGTCTCCGACCGTTCCAATCCGCGCGTGTTCCTGCCTGCGGGCCTGATATTGGCGTCAGCGGTCATGCTGTTTATGGGGTTCGTGCCCTGGGCCACCTCCAGCATTGCGATCATGTTCGTGCTGCTGTTCCTGTGCGGCTGGTTTCAGGGCATGGGCTGGCCGCCGTGCGGACGCACCATGGTGCACTGGTGGTCGAAAAAGGAACGCGGCGGCATCGTTTCCATCTGGAACTGCGCGCATAACGTCGGCGGCGGTATTCCACCGCTGCTGTTCCTGCTGGGGATGGCCTGGTTTAACGACTGGAAAGCCGCCCTGTATATGCCGGCTTTTGCCGCCATTCTGGTCGCGCTGATCGCCTTTGCCCTGATGCGGGATACGCCGCAGTCCTGCGGCTTACCCTCCATCGAAGAGTATAAAAATGACTATCCGGTTGATTATGATGAGAAAGCCGAAGAGGAGCTGACCGCGAAGCAAATCTTTATGCAGTACGTTTTCCCCAATAAGCTGCTGTGGTACATCGCCATCGCCAACGTATTTGTTTACCTGCTGCGCTACGGCATTCTCGACTGGTCCCCGACCTATCTGAAAGAGGTAAAACATTTCGCGCTGGACAAATCCTCCTGGGCCTATTTCCTCTACGAATATGCCGGCATCCCCGGCACGCTGCTGTGCGGCTGGATGTCCGACAAGGTGTTTAAAGGCAACCGCGGCGCCACCGGCGTGTTCTTTATGACCCTGGTCACCATCGCCACCGTCGTGTACTGGATGAACCCGGTGGGCAATCCGCATGTGGATATGGCGTGCATGATCACCATCGGCTTCCTGATTTACGGACCGGTGATGCTGATCGGCCTGCATGCGCTGGAGCTGGCGCCGAAAAAAGCCGCGGGCACGGCGGCCGGGTTCACCGGTCTGTTCGGTTATCTCGGCGGTTCCGTCGCCGCCAGCGCCATCGTCGGTTATACCGTGGACTTCTTCGGCTGGGACGGCGGCTTTATGGTAATGATCGGCGGCAGCATCCTGTCGGTGATCCTGCTAATCATCGTTATGTTCAGTGAGAAAAAGCATAAGGAAGAGTTAGCCAGACAGTCATAATCGTTTGTTAGCATCCCTCTGGCGGCGTCCCATCGACGCCGCCTTTCTCTCAACAGATAAGAGGTTTGATCGCATGAACTACGCCGTAACATCGCTGCTCGCCAGTATCGCCCTTTCCCTTTCATTTGCCGCCATCGCCGGGAAAAACGGCAAAATCGTTATCGCTCACCGCGGCGCCAGCGGTTATCTGCCGGAACATACGCTGCCGGCCAAAGCCATGGCCTATGCGCAGGGAGCGGATTACCTGGAGCAGGATCTGGTGCTCACCAAAGACAACGCGCTGGTGGTTCTGCACGACCATTATCTTGACCGCGTTACCGACGTGGCGGAACGTTTTCCTCAGCGAGCCCGTCAGGACGGCCGGTTTTACGCCATTGATTTTACGCTGTCGGAAATCAGGTCGCTGAAATTTACCGAAGGGTTCGACATTAAAGACGGCAAACAGGTACCAAGTTATCCCAACCGTTTTCCCATGTGGAAATCCGACTTTCGCGTCCATACCTTTCAGGAAGAAATTGAATTTATTCAGGGCCTGAATCACTCGACCGGTAAAAATATCGGTATCTATCCTGAAATCAAAGCCCCGTGGTTCCATCATCAGGAAGGCAGAGACATTGCCCGCGAAGTGCTGACCGTACTGAAGCAGTATGGCTACACCCGGAAAAGCGACCGGGTATTCCTGCAATCTTTTGATGTCGCGGAGCTCAAACGCATCAAGAGCGAACTACAGCCCGAAATGAAGATGGACCTGAATCTGATACAGCTGATCGCCTATACCGACTGGCAGGAAACCTATGAGAAACAGGCTGACGGAAAGTGGCTAAACTACGACTATGACTGGATGCTCAAGCCGGGCGCCATGAAGCAGATTGCCGCCTACGCCGACGGCATCGGCCCGAACTACCCTATGCTGGTGCGGCCTGACTCCACCGCCGGGCATATTTCGTTCAGCGGAATGGTGAAAGAGGCGCATCGGAATGGGCTGCTGGTCCACCCGTTTACCGCGCGAGCGGACAGGCTGCCCGACTATGCCGGGGACATCGACCAGCTTTACCATATTCTTTATCGACAGGCGGACGTCGACGGCCTGTTCACCGATTTCCCCGACAAGGCCGTGGATTATCTGCACAAGCCGCGCTGAGCGCCGTCGACAGGGACGCCTACGGCCGGCAGACGGTCGCGGCATCACCGGCGACCGTTATCGCAGAAACAAATCCCGCAGGTAGTTCGGCACCGCGCTTTCCACATTGCTGCCGATCACCTCCAGCTCCGGCAGCAAATTCTTTAAACGCTGATGGGCGTTCTGCATGATGCAGCCTTTGCCCGCCATCGACAGCATTTCGTAGTCGTTCATCCCGTTGCCGAAAGCGATGCACTCGCGCAGCGAAAAGCCGATGATCTTCGCCACCTGCTCCAGCGCGTGACCTTTGGATACCCCGCCGGCCATCACTTCCAGGCAGGTCAGCGTGGAAAAGCTCACGTTGACGCGATCGCCCCAGCGCGCGTTGATCGCCTCTTCCAACACCAGCAGCTGCTCGTGGGAATCGCAGGTAAAGAAGATCTTGCTGACGCCGTCGGTCTCCAGCAGGCCTGGCTCGAACAGCTTGTATTTAAACACCGACTCTTTAAAAAAACGCTCTTCTTCGGGACGCTGACGGTTCATAAACCACTCATCGTCGCGGTAAACGTGCGTCAGCATATCCGGATTCTGGTGCGCCACGCCGTAAAGATCGCGGGCGATATCCGCATCCAGATTATGGCTGAAGATCAAATCGCCCCGGGTGTTGTGCACCCGCGCGCCGTTGGAGGTGATCATAAACGCGCTGATGCCCAGACCGTCGCGGATTTGCGCCACGTCCATATGGTGCCGCCCCGTCGCAAAGACAAAATGAATCCCCTTTTTGGTCAACAGCTTGAGGGTTTCTTTCGCATAGGGGGAGAGCGTATGGTCGGGCGACAACAGGGTGCCATCTAAATCGGAAGCTACGACATGGTACATAACGGTGAGATCCAACCTCTGGTGGTAATTTAATAATAGCGAGCGAAATGCTCCAGAATCAGCTCGAATGCCTGAGCACGAATGTTATCTTTCTCAAACAGAATCTCATGCCGCGCCCCTTTGATAATCCGGGGAGCCTCGCCCGCACAGGGGTGACCGCTCTGCGCCAGAGCCTGACAAAACCGATCCTGGCTGCGGTTATCCACCACCCGATCTTCTTCCGCCTGCAACAGCAGCAGCGGCGTAGTGATATCGGCGGCCTCTTCCAGCAACTCCCGACCTACCGTCAGCGCTTCGCGTACCCAATGGTAGGTCGGTCCGCCAACGCGCAGCTCCGGGGCGTCCGCATAAAATCGGACGCTGCGCCGGTAGCGCTCGCGGCTGTGGGTCAGCATATTGACCACGTAAGGCAACGGCCGCCATTGCCCGGTGCCGATGGCATAATAGTCGCGTATCGCGGGGCGGCGCTCCGCCCAGTCGACGATGCGCCGGGCCAGCCAGTGTGGCATCGGCAGATGAATGCCGCACATCGGCGCGCAGAGCGCCACGGCATCGAAAGCCTGCGGCTGGCGCGCCAGAAACCGGGCCAGGATCGCGCCGCCCATCGAATGAGCCAGCGCAAATCGACGGGTATGCGCCTGCGGGGCAATCTGCCGTTGCCACAGCAGTTCGACGTCATCCACATAGTCGCTGAAGCGCACCACGTGTCCGCGGTGGCTATCGGCGAGCAGGCGCCCGGAACGCCCCTGCCCGCGATGATCCATCATCAGTACGTCATAGCCGTTATGGAAGAGATCGTAAGCCACTTCGCCGTATTTTACATAGCTTTCAATACGTCCGGGGAACACCACGACGATTTTATCGTGTTGCGGCGCGGTAAAGCGCACAAAGCGGATCGGCACATTATCGACGCCGATAAACTCCCCTTCTTCGCGCTGACGCCAGAAATCCAGCAACGCCCCGGTAGCAAAGGCAGAAAACTGCGCTTCACGCGTTAACAGGCTATTGAGATACCGAGTCATCCACACACTCCGGCGCAGGCCAGTAAAGCTATCGGAACGGCTTTCTTGCTATGGCGCAACGAGCTATAGCGCAAATATAAGCATCGGCGTATTGTGGCATAAAAAATCGCAGGGAGCATTCGCAAGTGACCTTAGACTGGTGGTTAACCTATTTACTGACAACGCTTATTCTCAGCCTTTCGCCCGGTTCGGGCGCCATCAATACCATGAGTACCGGCATCAGCCACGGTTATCGCGGCACCATCGCCTCGATAACCGGTTTACAGATTGGTCTGGCGGTACACATCGTACTGGTGGGCGCCGGGCTGGGGGCGCTGCTGGCGCAATCCGTGCTGATTTTCGACCTGCTGAAATGGCTGGGGGCGGCGTACCTGATCTGGCTGGGGATCCAGCAATGGCGTTCGGCAGGCTCGCTGGATATGCATGCGCTGGCCAGCACCATGCCGCGCCGCAGGCTATTGAAGCGCGCGGTGCTGGTTAATCTGACCAACCCGAAAAGCATCGTGTTTCTGGCGGCGCTGTTTCCGCAGTTTATCATCCAGCATCAACCACAGGCCGCGCAGTATCTGGTTTTGGGCGCCACCACCATTATCGTCGATATTGTGGTGATGATCGGCTACGCCACGCTGGCCAAGCGGATTGCCGGCTGGCTGAAAGGCGCCCGGCAGATGCGGATACTGAATCGGATTTTCGGCTCGCTGTTTATCCTGGTCGGCGCCCTGCTGGCGAGCGCCAGAAAAGCGTAAGCGGGCCGGGACGCTACTCGTCGCCATTATCGACGTGATCGCGGATCATCGACATAAACGGCGCGCCGAAACGCTCCAGCTTGCGGTGTCCGACGCCGTTGATATTCAACAGTTCCGCGGCGGTGATCGGCATCAGTTCGGCCATCTCCAGCAGGGTGGCGTCGCTGAACACCACATAAGGCGGAATGTTGGCCTCATCGGCAATGGATTTGCGCAGCTTGCGCAGTTTGGCGAACAGCTTGCGATCGTAGTTTCCGCCGTAAGATTTCTGGCTGGCGGCGCGCGGCTTCAGGTTAATCACCCGCGGCACCGCCAGCTGCAACGGCACTTCGCCGCGCAGCACCGGACGGGCCGACTCGGTGAGCTGTAACGCCGAGTACTGGGCGATATTCTGCTGCAGCAGCCCCAGATGAATCAGCTGGCGCAACACGCTGACCCAGTGCTCCTGAGATTTATCGCGCCCGATGCCGTACACCGGCAGCTTGTCATGAGCGAATTCGCGGATGCGCTGGTTATTCGCCCCGCGCAGCACCTCGACGATATACCCCATCCCAAAGCGCTGCCCGACCCGATACACGCAGGAGAGCGCTTTCTGCGCCTCCACCAGTCCGTCATAACGCTTGGGGGGATCGAGGCAGATGTCGCAGTTGCCGCACGGCTGCTGACGGCCCTCGCCGAAATAGTTGAGCAAGACCAGACGGCGGCAGGTTTGCGCCTCGGCAAAGGCGCCCATCGCATTCAGCTTATGGCGTTCAATGTCCAGCTGCTGTCCGGCCGGTTTCTCTTCCAGACAGCGCCGCAGCCACGCCATATCGGCCGGATCGTAAAACAGCGCCGCTTCCGCCGCCAGGCCGTCCCGCCCGGCGCGCCCGGTTTCCTGATAGTAGGACTCAATATTGCGCGGAATATCGAAATGCACCACAAAGCGCACGTTGGGCTTGTTGATGCCCATGCCGAAGGCCACGGTCGCCACCACCACCTGCAGATCGTCGCGCTGGAAGGCTTCCTGCACCTGCGCCCGGCGCTCGTTGTCCAGCCCGGCATGGTAGGCCGCCACGCTCAGCCCGCGGCTTTGCAGGCGGGCGCTGATATCCTCCACCTTCGCCCGGCTGTTGCAGTAGATGATGCCGCTTTTGCCGCGCTGCCCCTGAACGAACATCCACAGCTGATCGAGCGGCTTGAATTTTTCCACCAGCGTATAGCGGATATTGGGCCGGTCAAAACTGCTGACCTGCACCAGCGGCGACTGAAGATCGAGCAGGCGTACGATATCGCTCCGCGTGGTTTCATCGGCGGTGGCGGTCAGCGCTATCACCGGCAGACCGGGGAAATGCTGCTTCACCTGCCCCAGCGCCCGGTATTCGGGGCGGAAGTCGTGACCCCATTGGGAAATACAGTGCGCCTCATCCACCGCAATCAGCGACGGCCGCCAGTGGATAAGGTGGTCGAGGAAGCTGTCGGTGGTCAGGCGCTCGGGGGCGATATACAGCAGCTTGATCTGTCCGGACCGGCAGCCGGCCATCACCTCGTGCTGCTGTTCGCGGGTTTGCGTCGAGTTGAGGCAGGCCGCCGACACGCCGTAGGCCTGGAGCTGATCGACCTGATCCTTCATCAGTGAAATCAGCGGGGAAACCACCAGCGTCAGGCCGTCCATCACCAGGGCGGGAATTTGATAGCACAGGGATTTCCCACCGCCGGTGGGCATAATCACCAGACAATCCCGCCCGCTGATGGTCGCATTGATAATTTCCTGCTGGCCCGGCCGGAATTGCTGGTAGCCGAACGTATCCCGCAAAACCTGAACGGCCAGCGCTTCTTTATTTAATACTTCCGCCGTAGACACGCCTTCCCCATTCGCTGAAATCAAACAGACGCCATTTTCGGCGTCATGCGGTAAAACTGCAATGTTTTACCCGCTTATGTGTTAAATGCTGATTGACGCACGCAATGTCGCAGAGCGCGCCTTGACAACGCCGCCATGATTCGTTCCCGGCCAGCGATTCTGCGCCGGTTATGACTAGAACATATCGTTCAGCGTTAACCCAATCCCGAAACGGGTCTGGCGGTGATTATAGTCAATCAGCGATTCGCCATAGCCGCTGAATACCTTGGTGTAAAAGCGCACATGATCCGTCAGCGGATAGCTCCAGCCAAGTTCACCGCCGCCGTAGCCGCTGTTCCAGTTATAGCGCCCTTCCGCGCTGAATACGCTGTCGCCCCAGACGTAGCCGACGCGCAGACGGTAGTATCCCATATATTTGGCGATATCCGGATTATCGTCCTCGCTGTCGGAAAAGCGAATCCAGGGTTTCAGGTCCACCTGCCAGTCGCCGTTTTGCGCCATCAGGCGGACATAGGCGCGATTCCAGCTGCGCGATGTGGGTTCGGAACGCCCGTTGGACTGGTGGTTGAATCCGACTTCCACATCGCGCAGCGTCCAGCCGGCAAAAGTGTAATCCGTCGCCCAGCCGAGAAAAATCTGCGGCTCATAGTTGGTTTCGCGAAACGGCGAAGACTCGCCTCTATTGGATAGCTGCCACCAGGAACGTTGCGTATAGGAAGCGCCCAGCAGGGAATTGTCGCCGAGAATACCGCGCCAGAGCGGGAAACCCAGGCTAAGCTGGAAATTCACCTCATCCTTGCGCGCCTCATCCGCCCAGTTGTAGCTCCGTATCGAGGTTTTATTGATATTGCTGGTGTAGCTATACAGCATATAGTTACTCTCATACGGATAGAGAATAAACGGGGTATCGTGTTGCTGTAACAGGCTGGCGATGATGCTGCCGCGCACTGCGGGCTTGTCATGCACTGACTCTATTTTCGCCTCTTGCGCCTGGGCGTGTGCTGCCAGCAGCATAATCAACATGCCAACGATTTTACGCATTCACTTTCTCTCCTGAGCGATCATGATAAGTATCCGACCTGATAAACGCGCCATTTTACACGGTTCGGCGACATTTAAATCAACCTTCGGCTGTTTCTCGGCCTTTTCTGGAAAGAAACAAAATTAACGCATAAAATAAACGCTCGGTTTACCTTTCGATGCGATAGCAAGCGCGGCAAACTCAGGCAACCCAGGCATACGGGAAAAACATTCATGCCCAACGCACCATTAACGCCAGGCGCTATGTTAACCAGGGAGCACGTTCGCCAGCTGGTTGCCGACATCTTTATCTACAACATGCCGTTCAACGGCGAATTGGGGTTGGAATTGCGGCATTTCGCCGCCGACCGGGCCACGCTGACTTTCGTGCGGCAGAGCAAGCTGATCGGCAACGCCCTGCAGAACATCCTGCATGGCGGCGTGATCGCCGCGGGGCTGGATGTGGCGGCGGGACTGGTCTGCGTGGGCAACACGCTGCTGCGCCATGAAACCATCAGCGAGCACGAATTCCGCCAGCGGCTTGCCCGGATGGGAACGATTGATATGCGGGTGGACTATCTGCGGCCGGGCCACGGAGAACATTTCACTATCACCAGCCAGCTGCTGCGCGGCGGCAATAAAGTCGCCGTGGCGCGGGCCGACCTGCACAATGAACGGCAATCGCACATCGCCAGCGCCACCGCGACCTACCTCATTGGCTGACGCCAAGGATGAAAACCGCCCCCGTTTTGGGTAAACTTCTCTTTTCCCGCCGTTTTTATCGAGTCATCATCAATGGATTCGCAGCAAACCCGCAAGGGGATCTTTTTCGCTCTCGGCGCTTATCTTATCTGGGGAATCGCCCCGGTTTATTTCAAGCTGCTTGAACATATCCCCGCCAATGAAATACTGGCACACCGTATTATCTGGTCGTTTTTCTTTATGCTGATCCTGTTGAGCATCAGCCGGAAATGGCATCAGGTGCGTTATGCCTGCCGCAATGTCAAACACCTGCTGTTACTGGCGCTCTCCGCCATATTCATCGCCTGCAACTGGCTGCTGTATATCTGGGCGGTCAATAACCACCATATGCTGGAAGCCAGTCTGGGCTACTTCATCAACCCGCTGGTCAACGTCATGCTGGGGATAGTCTTCCTGGGCGAGCGCTTGCGCCGTCTGCAATGGCTGGCGGTTTTACTGGCCGTTTCCGGCGTGCTGGTCCAGCTCTGGACCTTTGGCTCGTTGCCGCTGATTGCCCTGGGACTGGCGTTCAGCTTCGCCTTCTACGGCCTGCTGCGCAAAAAAATCGGCGTCGACAGCCAGACCGGGATGCTGATTGAAACGCTGTGGCTGCTGCCGATGGCCGTTATCTATCTGTTTTTTATTGTCGACAGCCCCAGCAGCCATATGACGGACAATAGCTGGACGCTGAATGCGCTGTTCGTCTCCGCGGGGATCATCACCACCGTACCGCTGCTGTTTTTTACCGCCGCGGCCGCCTATCTGCGCCTTTCCACGCTGGGGTTTTTCCAGTATCTCGGGCCGACGATGATATTTTTGCTGGCGGTCGGTTTTTATGGCGAAACCTTCAGCAGCGACAAACTGGTGACCTTTGCCTTTATCTGGAGCGCGCTGGCGCTGTTTATTCTCGATGCGCTTTATACCCAGCGTAAACGGCGGCGGGTCGGCATCAGTTCGCGGCAGGATCAACGCGGCGCGAAATAAAACGCGACAGCAGCGGGCTGAAAATCAGGGTAGAGAACAGCCGCAGCGTCTGCATGGCAATCACAAACGCCATATCGACCCGGCTGCCGGCGGCGATAATGGCTATGGAATCCAGCCCGCCCGGGCTGGTCGCCAGATAGGCCGTCAGCAGATCGACCGGCAGAAAGCGGGTAATCATCAGCGCCAACGCGCCGCACAGCAGCATCAGTCCGACAATCGACGCCATCATCTGCGGCAGCGTGCGTATCGCCAGCAGAAATATAGGACGGGTAAAACACAGCCCGACGCTCCAGCCGATTAACGCGTAGGCCAGAGCCAGCAACCATTCCGGGGTCTGCAACGCCAGTATGCCGTTTGAATGCAGCAGCGAGCCGACGATTATCGGCCCCAGCAGGGCGGCCGAGGGGATACGTAAAAGTTTGCCGAGCCAGGCGCTGCCGAACGCGACGCACAGGGTGGCGGGAAAACGCCAGTCCAGCGTCGGAAACCACACCAGCATGGCGCTGTTCTCCGCCGCGTCCTCCCCCAGGCTGATACGGGCGACAAAAGCCGCCGCCGCCGTCACCATCAGCACCCGCAAATACTGCATAAAGGCGACCAGCCGCACATCCGCGCCAAACTCCCCCGCCATGGCGACCATGGCCGACGCGCCGCCGGGAGAAGCGCCCCAGGTGCCCGTGGTGCCGGGCAATTCGCTGAACTTCACCAGCAGCCAGCCGGAAAGTCCGCTGCCGACAAGGGTCGCCAGCAAAATAAACAGCACCAGCAGCCAGCTGTCGAGTAACGGACTCAGAATGGAAAGGGAGAGGCTTTGCGCCACCAGGCAGCCCAGCACCGCATTGCTGGCGGAAAAAAAGGCGGGGGGAATGCGGATGACGGCGCCGTTCAGCCCCATCGCCGCGCCAATCAGCATGGGGCCGAGCAACAGGGCCGCCGGAACGTGATAGACCTGCAGTCCGAAGCCCAATATCAGCGAGGCCGACAGCAGGATCCCCCATTGCATCGAGGGTGAAACCCTTCTCATGCGCACAACCTGTTTCCGCAATAAACCATTGCCGTCATTCTAAACAGATTAGCCGGATAATTAATATAAAATTTAATTAAGTCGCCGGCCCCTATCGCGCGCCGCGCGCTTCAGAGCCAGTTCTTGCGTTTGAAATAGAGATAAGGCGCCAGACCCGCCAGAATCATCAGCACAATCGCCCCCGGATAGCCGAACGACCACTTCAGCTCCGGCATAAATTCAAAGTTCATCCCGTAGCTGGACGCCACCAGCGTCGGCGGCAGGAACACCACCGAAACCACCGAGAAGATCTTGATAATGCGGCTCTGTTCAATATTGATGAAGCCCATCGCCGCCTGCATCAGGAAGTTGACCTTCTGGAACAGCGATTCGTTGTGCGGCAACAGCGATTCGATATCGCGCAGGATCTCGCGCGCCTGCTCCAACTGGCCGGAGGGCAAACGGGCCTTGCGCACCAGAAAGTTCAGCGCGCGCTGGGTATCCATCAGACACAGACGCACCTTCCAGCCCACGTCTTCCAGTTCGGCCAGCGTGGAAAGCGCATCGTCGTATTCGTCCCCCTGGCGCCCTTCCATGATAATACGGCTCAGGGATTCCAAATCGCTGTAGATGTTCTCGATTTCATCGGCCAGCTGTTCGATTTTGGTTTCAAACAAATCCAGCAGCAGTTCATAGGCGTTGCCGTCGACCATCGTTTGGCTGCGGGCGCGCATGCGGTACAGGCGAAACGCCGGCAGTTCGCGCTCGCGCAGCGTATACAGCCGCCCCTCGCGGATGGTAAACGCCACGGTGGCGTTGCCGGCATGATCTTCGGCGTCTTCAAAAAAGAAGAAGGAGTGGATATGCAAGCCGTCCTCGTCCTCGAAGAAACGCGCGGACGCCTCGATGTCCTCCAGTTCCGGGCGGGTCGCCAGACTCTGTCCCAGCTCCTGTTGTACTTTTTCGCGCTCGCCCTCTTCCGGTTCGATTAAATCGACCCAGACGGACGAGGTCAGATCGTCGGCATCATCCAGTTCCAGACGGGATAGACGACAGTTGTCCAGTTTAAATGCGCTCAGCATAGGCCATAGCTCCCTTTTCAGTAACAGAGATGGACAACGCGCGCTTGAAACACAGAAACAGAGGTGAAAACGTCACCGGCAGGTTTCAGTCCGTTCGACGGAGCTGACTCGTAGCGACATGATGAACGACATCGCCGACAACCACGAAGGCTATCAGCAACGGGAAGATAGCCTTAGAAGTTGTACCTAATGATCAGGTTATTGAGCCAGCATCGACTGGGTGCGTCCAAGGCGTGGGTCCTCCGGGAATAATGATGCGCGCATGTTACGCCGAGATGAAAAAGGCTGTCAACTCGAAGAGCGGCGAATAATGCAACGATGCGCGATTTATCGTTTCACACGACTTCCAGCCGGGCATAGGCCGCCACCAGCCATTTAATGCCCTGCCCCTGAAAGGCCACCTGAATGCGGCAATGGTCGCCGCTGCCTTCCAGATTGACGATGGTGCCGTCGCCGAATTTACCGTGCCGCACCCGCTGGCCCAGCCGGTAGCCGCTGTCGCTCTCGCTGATCGGCGTGCCGAGGCGCTGATGGTTCACCGGGCGCGACACGCTGGCGCGCAGCCGGACCTCCTCGACGCACTCCGCCGGCAGTTCCCCGACGAAACGCGAGGGGCGGTGATAGGCCTCTTTGCCGTATAGACGGCGGGTTTCCGCATACGTCAGGGTCAGCTTCTGCATGGCGCGCGTCACCCCCACATAGGCCAGACGCCGCTCCTCCTCCAGCCGTCCGCCTTCGTCGAGCGACATCTGGCTGGGGAACATGCCCTCTTCCATCCCGACGATAAATACCTGCGGAAACTCCAGCCCTTTGGCCGAGTGCAGCGTCATCAGCTGTACCGCGTCCTGATAGGCGTCCGCCTGCCCCTCGCCCGCTTCCAGCGCCGCATGGGACAAAAACGCCTGCAGCGGCATCAGGTCCTGGTCTTCATCCTGATAGCTGTACTGCCGCGTCGCGGTAACCAGCTCCTCCAGGTTTTCCACCCGCGCCTGCCCTTTTTCGCCTTTTTCCTGTTCGTACATATGCCACAGGCCGGAATCCTTGATCACCCGGTCGGTCTGCACGTGCAGCGGCAGTTCGGCGGTTTCATCGGCCAGCGCGTCAATCAGTTCGATAAAGCGTTGCAGCGAGGCGGACGCCCTGCCCGCCAGCACTTTTTCCTGCAACAGCGCGCGGGTAGCCTGCCATAGCGTCAACTGCCGGTCGCGGGCGGTGTGACGCACCACGTCCAGCGTGCGGTCGCCGATGCCGCGCGTCGGCGTATTCACCACCCGTTCAAACGCGGCGTCGTCATTGCGGTTGGCGATCAGACGCAGGTACGACAGGGCGTCCTTGATTTCCTGACGTTCGAAGAAGCGCATGCCGCCATAGATGCGATACGGCATATTCTGCTGCAGCAGCGCCTCTTCCAGCACCCGCGACTGGGCGTTGCTGCGGTATAAAATGGCGTTATCGTTCAGCGCGCCGCCGTTTTCCTGCCAGACTTTAATCCGGTTGACCACAAAGCGCGCTTCATCCAGTTCGTTAAACGCGCAGTAGAGCGAAATCGGCTCGCCGTCCGCCCCGTCCGTCCACAGATTTTTGCCCAGCCGCCCGCCGTTATGGGCGATAAGCGCATTGGCGGCGTTGAGGATATTGCTGGTGGAACGGTAGTTCTGCTCCAGGCGGATGGTTTCCGCGCCGGCGAAATCCTGCAAGAACAGCTGAATATTTTCCACCTGCGCGCCGCGCCAGCCGTAAATCGACTGGTCGTCGTCGCCCACAATCATCACCCGGGCGCTGTCGCCCGCCAGCATGCGGATCCAGGCGTATTGAATGCGGTTGGTATCCTGAAATTCGTCCACCAGAATATTGCTGAAGCGCTCGCGGTAATGGTTAAGGATATGCGGTTTATTCAGCCACAGCTCATGCGCCCGCAGCAGCAGCTCGGCGAAATCCACCAGCCCGGCGCGGTCGCAGGCTTCCTGATAGGCCTGATAAACCCGCTGCCAGGTCTGCTCTATGGGATTGCCGTAGCTTTCGATATGTTGGGGGCGCAAACCTTCGTCTTTTTTACCGTTGATGTACCACATCGCCTGACGCGGAGGCCACTGCTTCTCATCCAGGTTCAGCGCCCGAATCAGGCGCTTGAGCAAACGCAGCTGATCTTCACCGTCGAGAATCTGGAAATCCTGCGGCAGTCCGGCGTCCAGATGGTGGGCGCGCAGCAGGCGGTGAGCCAGCCCGTGGAAGGTGCCGATCCACATGCCGCCCTGGCTGGTGCCGATCAGGTGTTCGATGCGGTGGCGCATTTCCGCCGCCGCCTTGTTGGTAAAGGTCACCGCCATAATGGAGTACGGCGAACAGTTTTCCACCGCCAGCAGCCAGGCGATACGATGCACCAGCACCCGCGTCTTGCCGCTGCCCGCCCCGGCCAGCACCAATAAATTGCCGCGCGGCGCGGCCACCGCGTCACGCTGTTTGTCGTTGAGGCCATCGAGCAGAGCAGAAACGTCCATAGGTATCGGTTATCCGTTGACGGGAAACCGGATCGCCGCCAAGGAGACCGATTCCCACTGATTATTTATACAGCATCCATACCGGTGATTATAGCAACGCCGTCAGCGATGCCAACCGGGAAATTTCAAGATGCGGCAGCAGGCGCGCGTCATCAATGCGCATCAGGTTGCCTTGCCGCAGGTTGATCCAGCACGCCTGTAGCCCGCAGCGCAGCGCGCCGGCGACGTCGGTGGTGAGATCGTCCCCCACGTGCAAAATCCCGCTCGGCGGCAGATCGAGCTTTTCCGCCGCCAGATGATACATATCGGCGAACGGCTTGGCGCGGCCGTGCGGGCCGGCGCGCAGAATAAAGCGGAAGTAGCCGTCCAGACCGAACAGATGGGGTTCGGCATTGCCGTTGGTGATCGCCGCCAGCGGCAGACGCTCGGCCAGCGCCGCCAGCGCGCGGTGCGTCTCTTGCGTCACGCTGATGCGGCTGCGCCAGAGGGCGAAGTTTTCCATCGACGCCTGCGCTCCCTGCGCCGCCTGGTCGGCGCTCAGGCCGACGTCCGTCAGCGCCCGCTCGACCGTACGCCGCCGCCATTCGGTAACGTCGTGATAGATTTCCGGCTCCCGTTGCCGTAGTTCGTTGCGCAGGCGGTGGAAATCCGTTAGCTGAAAATCCCGCAGGGCGGGATGGTAGCGCTGCAGAAAGTCTATCGACTCCCGCTCGGTACGCCGTATCACATCATGGTTATCGTACAGCGTGTCGTCCAGATCGAAGGTGATCGCCCGGACTTCACCCAGCGGTCGATAAAAATGCATCAGGTTTTTCCCCGTTTGGCGCGTGGATGCGCGGCATCATACACGGAAGCTAAATGCTGAAAGTCCAGATGGGTATAAATCTGCGTGGTGGAAAGGTTGGCATGGCCGAGCAATTCCTGCACCGCCCGTAAATCGCCGCTGGACTCCAGCATATGGGTGGCGAAAGAGTGGCGCAGCTTATGCGGGTGAACATGGCTGTTTACCCCCTGTTTTACCCCCCACTCGGCAAAGCGCTTCTGCACATTGCGCATGGAGATGCGCCGCCCCTGATTGGATATAAAGATCGCCTCATCCTGCGGCCCGAACAGTTCGCGCAGCCCCAGCCAGCGCGTCAGCCAGACGACCGCCGTTTTCCCCATCGGCAACCTGCGCTCTTTGCTGCCCTTGCCCATGACCCAGACTTCGCCGCTATCCAGGTCGACGTGCCGGCAATCCATCCCCACCAGCTCGGCCAGACGCAGGCCGGCGCCATACATCACCTCCAGCATGGCCCGATCGCGCACCGCCAGCGGATCGTCAAGATCGATATCCAGCAGGCGGTTCATCTCATCCACATCCATATTTTTGGGAAGATGGCGTCCGGCGCGGGGCGTGGACACCCCCTTGGCCGGATTCGCGCCCAGTACGCCGCGCGACACCAGCCAGTCGAGAAAGCTGCGCAGGGCGGACAGGCGCAGCGCCAGACTGGCGGCGTGCAGCCCGTCCCGCTTACTGCGGGAGACGACCGCGCGCACGCCGGCCGCATCCAGGCGCCGCCAGTCATCGACGCCGGCCGCCGCGACGATGGCGATCGTCGCCGCCAGCTGGCGCGCATAGCTGATTTGCGTCAGCCCGCTCAGCTGGCGCTCGACCTTCAGATAGCGCAGGAAATCGTCAACCGGCGACTGCAGCGACGATAGCGATGAGGCGGCCGGCGAGTCAGGCTGGCTCATATCCGTTCAACCCAGCGCTCCAGCATGGCAGGCAGCATGGTCGTCGCCAGCTGTTGCAGCAGCACGGTTCCCATACCATCCTGATAGTGATGGCTGTCGCGGCTGGAAAAAATAAGCAGCCCCAGATCGTGGTTTTCACCCATCATCGACAGGGCCACCGAACCAATCTGCTTCGCCTGCGGCAACAGCAGCAGCAGTTCAGGGCCGTTCAGACTGCCCAGATAATGGCTGGCCTGGCCGAGGCGCTGAATACGCAGGGGTTCGAACAGGGAACGATTCAGGGATAAATGGGTAAAGTCGGAGGGCGCGCCAATCCGCCATTTGTCGCTGAACAGGCGAACCGACGCCCCCGCCAGCCCCAGCTTGCGCGCCCAGCGCTGCAGCCGGTCGAGCATATCCAGCAGGCTATCCGCGGAGGCCAGTTCCGTTTGCAGGTTCAGTAAGCGGTTAAACAGCAATTCGTTCGCCCCGGCCTGTTCCATCAGCAGCGTGATTTCCTCCTCAAGCTGGGTGATGTGGTTCCGCTGGCGCGCCAGCTGCCACTCCACCAGCGATACCGTTCCCCTGACGGGGTGCGGGATGCGCATCTGCTCGATTTGCCGGGCATTACGGATAAAAAAATCGGGATTCTGTTGCAGGAACTGCAAAACCATATCGTCACTGAGTGCGACCCGGCGCTCTGCCTGCTCCTCGACATTCTTCATAAATGAATAAATCCATCGTAAACATGCGTTGCAGGACCGGTCATAAATAGCGGATGACCCGGCCCCTCCCAGTGGATCTGTAAATCGCCGCCCGGCAGCGACACCCGGACCTGCGCGGACAACAGATCCTGTTGAATGCCTACCGCCACGGCGGCGCAGGCGCCGCTGCCGCAGGCCTGGGTTTCGCCGGCGCCGCGCTCATACACCCGCAGGCTGATGTTTTGGCGATCGATAACCTGCATAAATCCGATATTAGCACGTTCCGGGAAACGCTCATGATTTTCCAGCAGCGGCCCCAGCACCTCGACGTTGGCGGTCGCCACATCCTCGACCTGGATCACGCAGTGCGGGTTGCCCATGGATACCGCGCCACAGAGTACGGTGTGCTCTTCGGCGCGCATAATGTAGGTTTTTTCCGCTTTTATGGCGCGAAAAGGGATCTGCTGCGGATCAAAATTGGGCTCTCCCATATTGACGCGGACCAGATCGTCGTCGGTGACGCTGAGCACCATTCTCCCCGTCTGGGTGCTCACCGCGATATCTCGCTTGCTGGTCAACCCTTTCAGGCGCACAAAACGGGCGAAACAGCGGGCGCCGTTGCCGCACTGCGCCACCTCGCTGCCGTCGGCGTTAAAAATACGGTAATGAAAATCCAGCTCAGGATCGTACGGCGGCTCCACCACCAGGAGTTGATCGAAGCCGATACCACAATGCCGATCCGCCAAACGGCGGATCAGTTCGGGTGAAAAATAAACATTTTGCGTAACGGCATCAACAACCATGAAATCATTGCCTAATCCGTGCATTTTAGCGAACTGCATTATCCTGACTCCGCTGGCTTAACCGGGCGCGGTAAAAACGCTATCGTGACCTGTTATAAAATTATGATTACCCTGCACCCTTTCCGGTTGCAGCGGCGTCTATGCCCCTGGAAACCTGTGGGGCATAGACGCGCCGTCGCCGACTACCGCTGCGCGGACGACTGTTGCTGTGCGTGATTCGCATCCTGCTGCTGAGCGGTCGGCGCTGCCGATTGTTGCTCCGGCGGAAAATAAAGCGGCCCTTTCATGCCGCATCCGAACAGACTCAGCAACGATAACGCCAGAAAAAACCGGCGAAAAACTTTTTTCATAACATTAAGACCTGTAATTCATACATGCATGCTCTCTATAATCGCAGGTGGATCATGAAAATCAATAGGAATCGAAAATGAACGATAGCGAGTTCCACCAATTAGCCGACGAATTGCTGCTTCAACTGGAAGAAAGGCTGGATCAATTTGCCGGCGATGCCGATATCGATTATGAAACCAACGGCGGCGTGATGACGCTAACCTTTGAAAACGGCAGCAAAATCGTGATTAACCGGCAGGAGCCGCTGCACCAGATCTGGCTGGCCGCCAGGTCGGGGGGATATCATTTCAATTACCAGGATCGGCGCTGGGTGTGCGATCGCGGCGGGGAGGATTTTTGGACGCTGCTGTCCCGCGCCTGCTCAACGCAGGCCGGGGAGACCGTTCACTTCAGCTAGCCCCCGGCGATGCGCGACCCTATTTACGTCGCATCAGCAACAGCATCAACGCCGTCGCCAGCAGAATGACCACGCTCACGATATTCACCAGCGGCCAGCCGCTGGTGAACGCCATCATGCTGCCCGCCGACAGCGAGGCCAGCGCATTGGGCAGGCTGATAACCAGCGAGTTGATGCCCTGAATCCGGGCTTTATGCGCCGAATGGGAAAACGCATTCAGCATAAATGTGCCGCCGTTGAACATAAACGCCCAGCCCACGCCGAACATCACCAGCGAGGAGAGGAAGTGCCAGAAGGTGAGGCCGTTCATCGCCAGCGCGATACCGATTAAGTTACAGATAATCCCCGTAACCACCACCGTACCGGCGCTCAATCTTTTGGCCAGCAGCGCCAGCACCAGAGCCGGGGCATACATGGCGACAAAGTGCCACTGCAGCACCATGGCGCTGCTGCTGACGGAAAAATGGTGCCGATGCATCGCCAGCGGGGCGGAATTCATCAATAGCGTCATCACCACAAAGCCGGCGGTACAGCTGGCCGTCCCGAGGATAAACGCCCGGCTTTTCAAAACCGCAGAGAGCGGCTCCGCGATTTTTTCGGTTCCGACGTTCACCGCCGCCGGCGGCAGCTTCAGGCCCAGCAGCAGCAGGGCCGTCACGATACAGATCAGCGCCGCGACCAGAAAACTGCCGAGAAACGGATACAGCGGCCAGAAATCGGCAGAGCGGCTGGCGGCGGCCGGACCGAGAAAGCCGCCCAGGATGCCGCCGCTGATCACCCAGGAAATCGCGCCGTTCTTCTGGCGGTTATCGCTGAACACCTCGGCGGCGGCAAAACGGTAATATTGATTAAAGGCGCAGGACATCCCCAGCACAAAGGTCGCCAACACAAACAGGGGGAAGTTTTTCAGCACGATCGCCAACGCCGCCAGCAGCGACCCGGCGACGCCCAGCGCCGTACCGATAATAAAGGCGTTTTTTCTGCCGTATTTCGCCATCAGCGAAGAAACCGAGTAAATCATCAGCGTGGCGCCGCATACGGTGGCGGTAATCGGCAGGGTGGTCAGCAGCGGGATCGGCGCCATCAGGATGCCGACCAGGGTGGAAGACAGGGTCATCAGCGAGATGATGCTGCCCGTCAACCCCTGTCCCAGCGCCAGCAATATCAGGTTTCTGCGTTGCAACGTATTCATGGCAATTCCCTTGGTGAATGCGCTGAAAAATCGGGGTTGAGGAAATTAAAGGATATGCAGCCGCTGCGGCATCTCCCTGGAGACATCGTTGACCACCGGGGTAATGCACAGGTGGGAAAGCGCGCTGCTGCGGAACGGGATCACTTGGGTTCTGCCGTCCAACTGCACAATCTGATAAAACTGCGGCAGGTTGAAGTTGATAAAGCTGGAGCCATAGGTAAAGCGGTCGTGAGACGACGAGTAGAAACGGCTGACGTCGCGCACCAGCTCTTCCTTGCTGCCCTCGCAGTGGTGATACACCTCAACCCGGTTGGACTCGTCGAGAATATAGATATTAAAGTCCTGATTCTCGACCACATCCTCAAAGAAGAACTGGATGATGCCTTCGCTGGCGACGCCATCGATAACCGGCGGCAGGTGTATGTGGTTGGTTTCGACCTGTACGCCCTGCAGCTTGTTGTTGGAAATCGCGCCATAGAATTCAACGGCGTTTTCCAGCTTCTGCACCGATACGCTCAGCCGTTCGAAAAACAGTCCCCAGGTTTCGCCTGCCACCTTCACCGCCTTAAAGCGGCCCGGCTCCTGGCGCGTGCTGGTCAGGCGCGACTCAATGCATTCCGAGACCAGCTGCTGCACCCGCGTGCGGATAAGGCCGCGCAAATGCTGGCTGTAGCAGAACACCTCCAGCGACTCCGGCAACGCGGCATCCTGGTGCATCTTGCCCAGAATGGTTTTCAGCGCTTCCAGCATCGCCTGCTCGCCGCTGAAATGCAGCGTACGCACTTCATTCCATGAGTTGCGGTACAGCAAATCAATGCTGCCGATCAGGCATTGCTGCTGCTGGCCGAAGCTGAAAACGTCCATCTGCCGGAAATCAAAATGCACCACCTGATTGCGGAAGGCCGCGGTGGGATCGTATTCCAGATTGACAATGATCGCCAAATGGCGAATTTCACACGGGCTGTACAGCGCCTTCGGCGTCGGCGCGGGCTGACGCAGCGGGAAATGCCGCGCGACGTCGGCCACCAGCGCCTGCAGGCGGGTAATATCGCACAGATCGCTGCCTTTGATATGCAGGCGCGTGCTCGGCGTCAACAGGCCGTTAAAGTAGGCCCAGGCCACCAGCTTATTCAGGTAACGGTTATATTCCAGCGGCTGATGGCTGATGATGGCGTCCATCGAGGGCGCCTGATTGTACAGATACCAGCCGGAGCGGTTGGCGCGCCCCGCCGGTACATAGATAAAGGTGAGATCCGGCTCGGACAAATCGGGGGAAATCTGCGGATTGAGCAGCGTCACCTTGCCCGGCAACGCTTCGAATGCGGCATACAGCTTACGGGTCAACACCCCGATGTCCTGCGGGCTGGCGCTGACGCTCAGATTATTACGGCGGGCGAAGCGGATAAGGTTGCGGTAGGTTTGCATCATCGCATCCAGCAGTTCGTTGTGCGCTTCCCGTACCCGTTCTATTTTCCAGTTCGCCCGATTGTCCAACATCGCCAGATGCTCATCGCTCCAGCCCCACTCCTGCACCAGCTGCTTCAGAATCTGGCGGCGCCAGCCCACGCAGGCGCGCTCGCGCGAGAGTTTTTCACAGACTTTTAAGTAGAAACATCGGCGCACCAGATCCAGCCGGGTTTGATCGTTTATCTGCGTCAGATAGTTCGTCACCCGCTCCAGCATCATGCAGTACGGATCCAGACCGAAAGAGACGATCTCGCCGTTATGCAGCCGTTTTTTGATATCCATGGACAGCAGATGCGTATCGGGATACTCCCAGGAATAGGCTTCCAGCAGCAGCGTTTTCAACACGGCCTTGTAGGGGGAGTCGATACTTTTATACAGTTGCCACAGGCTGGCACCGAAATACTCTTCCGCGGAAAGCGTACTCAGCCCGCCCAGATCCAGCCACTCGTTCGGCGCCAGTACGCCCTGAGCATACAGCGACAGCACATACTCATCGTAATTGGGTTCTTCTTCCACCGGCACCATATTCCACAAAATACGCTTGCCCGCCATGCGGACCGCCGTGCGGTAGAATTCGTCGAGTAACAGAATATGCTGGGTAGAGCCGCAGTCTTCGCCGCCCAGACTGCCGCTTTCATTGTGGCGGAAACGGTTTTCATCCATCAGGAAGAAGCTGACATCCACTCCCTGCACCGCCGCCCACTCTTCCAGCAGCGTGCATTTTTTCTGCAACCGCTGGCGCTCTTCGTTGTCCAGCCAGGATTGATGGCAAACCCAGATATCCAGATCGGAGCTACAGCTCTGGCCGATGGACGAGGTGCTGCCCATGGAGTAGACGCCGGTAATCGGCAGTTCGCCCTGCTCATGCGAATCCGCGCAGGGTCCCCACCTTAATTCGATATTATCCAGGTAGCGCTGCTGCTTTTCATCAGGCGTGTAGAAACAGACGCCGTGAGGAACCTTGCCCTCAACGTAGCCCGGCATCAATGGGTGATGATGATGTAGTAAAATCGGCAAAAGACTGTAAACCTGCTGAAAAGCGGGCTTCATTGCGGCCAGAGCACGGTCAACGCGCAGTTGGTTGATCGCATCCAGTCTTTGCTTCAAAGTCTCGATGTAAAAGTACAAGACGTTTCGCCTGATGATTGTCCCAGTGCCTAGAAAAACCCGTATTTCCACTTTGCCAAGAGTAAAATTAGAAGAATGTTTGACAAAATATTGCTGGAAACGTGATCAATTTAACACCTTGCCGATTAAGCGTAAAGAAAGTAAAGAAAGCGAGCGCATTTTACCTTGCTTTCACTACGATTTTAGTTCTCGTCCGCTCAATCCAACCCGCCACATACTTTTCAGACACCGTTTTACCCCTTTCGTTTTAAAACGCCGCGCCGGCGTCCGCAACCTGACACTGGCGCACCATCAGTGATACGATGGTGGAAAATGATAAAAACGGTATCAAGCATGTTAGACAATATTATTAGAATTGCCACTCGCCAGAGCCCGCTTGCGCTGTGGCAAGCACAATATGTTCAACAGCGCCTGAACGTCTCCCATCCGGGGCTTCAGGTCGAATTGGTGCCGATGGTGACCCGCGGCGACATCATCCTGGATACCCCGTTAGCCAAAGTCGGCGGCAAGGGATTATTTGTTAAAGAACTGGAGCTGGCGCTGCTTGAAGGGCGCGCCGACATCGCCGTTCACTCCATGAAAGACGTGCCCGCCGAATTCCCCGAGGGCCTTGGCCTGGCGACCATCTGCGAGCGTGACGACCCGCGCGACGCCTTTGTCTCCAATCGCTATGCCGGCCTTGAACAGCTTCCCGCCGGCAGCCGCGTGGGAACGTCCAGCCTGCGCCGCCAGTGCCAGCTGCGGGCGCGGCGTCCCGACCTGGTCATTGGCGATTTGCGTGGGAATGTGGGAACCCGCTTAGCCAGGCTGGACGCCGGCGAGTATGACGCGATTATCCTGGCGGTGGCCGGGTTAAAACGCCTGAAGCTGGAAGAGCGCATCCGCTGCCCGTTAAGCCCGGAAACGTCGTTGCCGGCGGTGGGGCAAGGGGCGATCGGCATTGAATGCCGGTTGGACGATAAACGCACCCGCCGACTGCTGACCCCGCTGAATCACGCCGATACCGCTTCGCGCGTGCTGGCCGAGCGGGCGATGAACCTGCGCCTGGAAGGCGGGTGTCAGGTTCCCATCGGCAGCTATGCCGAACTGGACGGCGATACTCTGTGGCTGCGCGCGCTGGTCGGCGCGCCGGACGGCAGCAGAATCATCAGCGGCGAGCGCAGAGGCAAAACCGCCGACGCGAAGCGGATCGGCACCGCGCTGGCGGAAGATCTGCTGGCGCAGGGCGCCGGGGAGATCCTGCGGGCGGTTTATCAGGAAACCCCTTCATCATGACGATTCTGGTTACCCGTCCGTCACCGGCCGGTGAGCAACTGGTGACCCGTTTGAGAAAGCTGGGCCACAGCGCTTACCACAGCCCGCTGATTGAATTTTCACCGGGGCGCGAACTGGCGCAGCTGCCCGCGCGGCTGGCGGCGCTGCGCCCCGGCGATCTGCTGTTTGCGCTGTCGCAGCACGCCATAGACTATGCCGACCCGCTGCTGGCCCGAAGCGGGACGGGCTGGCCGCAAACGGCGGCCTATTTCGCCATCGGCCGGACCACGGCGTTGGCGCTGCATACCGTCACCGCCCTGCCCGTCGCCTACCCGTCGCCAAGCGAAACCAGCGAAACGTTACTGCAATTACCCGAACTACGGCATGTTAATGGCAAACAGGCGCTATTATTACGGGGTAACGGCGGCAGGGAATTGCTGGGCGACACGCTCGCCGAGCGGGGAGCGCAGGTCAGTTACTGCGAATGCTATCAGCGCAGCCCGGTTTATTACGACGGCGCGGAGCAAAGCCGCCACTGGCAGCAGGCCGGCGTCGATAAACTGGTGATCACCAGCGGAGAAATGCTGCAACGGATCTATACTTTAGTTCCTGATTACTATCGGGCTTCCTGGTTACTGGGTTGTCGGCTGATAGTGGTTAGCGAACGTCTGGCCGCCCAGGCCCGCCGGTTAGGCTGGCGTAATATTCGGGTAGCCGATAATGCCGACAACGATGCGCTTATGCGCGCACTACAATAAACCTGATCATGGGATGTACCTTTTATGACGGAACACAATACCCCCACGACCCCATCTGAAGAGGTTGCAGAACGGGTGGAACCCGCGCATCAGCAGGAACCCGCGCCGCAGCCGGCCAAACGAGGCGGAATCGTGCTGGGAACGCTGGCTATCATTATCGCGCTGGCGCTTAGCGGCGGACTTTATTACTACACTCATCAACAAGATCGGCAGGAAGCGGCCGCCATCCAGGGCCTGGAGTCGCAGTTGAGCGCGCTGCAACAGCAGCACAAACAGCAACAGCAGCAGTGGCAGGACGCGCTGCAACAACAGACCAAAGCACAGGATGCCGCCGAGCAGCGTCTTAACGCCCTGACCCGGCAGACGGATGAAATGGGCGAAAAACTGGCGGCCCTCTCCAATCACGACACCAACGCCTGGCTGCTGGCGCAGGCGGATTTTCTGGTGAAACTGGCGGGCCGCAAGCTGTGGAGCGATAAGGACGTCACCACCGCCGGCGCGCTGCTGAAAAGCGCGGATGCCAGCCTGGCGGAAATGAACGACCCCAGCGTGATTGAAATCCGCCGCGCGCTCACCGGCGATATCAGCGCGCTGGCGGGCGTCAGCCAGATAGATTTCGACGGCATCATCCTCAAGGTCAACCAGCTGACCGATCAGGTGGATAACCTGCGCCTTGCCGACAACAACAGCGATGAAGCGCCGATGGATGAAAACAGCGCCGAGCTCTCCGCCTCCCTCAGCGAATGGCGGCAAAACCTCAGCAAGAGCTGGCATAACTTCCTGGCGGAGTTTATCACCATTCGCCGCCGCGACAGCGCCGCCGAACCCTTGCTGGCGCCGAGCCAGGACGTTTATCTGCGTGAGAATATCCGCTCGCGCCTGCTGGTCGCCGCCCAGGCTATCCCGCGTCATCAGAACGAAACCTATAAACAATCGCTGGAAACCGCCTCCACCTGGGTGAGGGCCTACTTCGATACCAGCGATCCCAGCACCCAGGCGTTTCTCGATCAGCTCGATGAACTGAGCCAGCAATCGGTGTCGATGGATGTTCCCACCGAACTGCAAAGCCAGCCGTTACTGGAAAAACTGATGCAGACGCGGGTACGCAACTTACTGGCTCAGGCGCCAGCGACACGGCAGGAGGGCTGAACATGCTGAAGATCCTGCTGTTGTTTCTTATCCTGATCGCCGGCGTAGTACTCGGGCCGATGGTGGCGGGCCACCAGGGATACGTACTGATTCAAACGGACAGCTACAATATTGAAACCAGCGTAACTGGCCTGGCGATCGTCCTGGTGTTGCTGTTCCTCGCCCTGCTGGCCGTCGAATGGATTATCCGCCGTATTTTCCATACCGGCGCCCGCACCCGCGGCTGGTTTCTGGGGCGCAAACGCAGCCGGGCCAGAAAACAGACCAAGGCCGCGCTGCTCAAACTGGCGGAAGGCGATTATCTCCAGGTGGAAAAATTACTCACCCGCAACGCCGACCACGCCGAGCAGCCGGTGGTTAACTATCTGCTGGCCGCGGAAGCGGCTCAGCAGCGCGGCGATGATTTCCGCACCAAGCAATATCTGGAGCGCGCCGCGGAAATCGCCGATAGCGATCAACTGCCGGTGGATATTACCCGCGTGCGCATCCAGTTGGCGCGCCATGAGGATCACGCGGCCCGTCATGGCGTCGACCGCCTGCTGGAAGTCGCCCCGCGCCACCCGGAAGTGCTGCGTCTGGCCGAGCAGGCTTTTCTGCGCACCAGCGCCTACGGCGCGCTGCTGGATATTCTGCCCGCGATGCGCAAAACGCACCTGCATGATGAAGAGCAGCTGCAAAGCCTGCAGCAACAGGCCTATATCGGCCTGATGAACCAGGCCATGGCGGACGGCGGCAGCGAAGGGCTGAAGCAGTGGTGGAATAATCAGAGCCGTAAAGTGCGCCATGAAGTTCCCTTGCAGGTGGCGATGGCGGAGCACCTTATCGAATGCGACGATTACGATACCGCCCAGAAAATCATTCTCGACGGGCTCAAGCGGCAGTACGACGAGCGGCTGGTGTTGTTGATGCCGCGGCTGAAAGCGGGCAACCCCGATCAGCTGGAAAAAATGCTGCGCCAGCAGATCAAACAGCAGGGCGCCACGCCGCTGCTGAACAGTACGCTGGGACAGCTATTGATGAAGCATGGCGAATGGCAACAGGCCAGCGACGCTTTCCGCGCCGCGCTGGAGCAGCGCCCGGACGCGTATGACTACGCCTGGCGCGCCGATGCGCTCGATCGCCTGCATCTGCCCGACGAAGCGGCGCAAATGCGGCAATCAGGCCTGATGCTGACGCTGCAATCCCCCGCCGAGCCGCCGCAACAGGGCGCCTGACCGGCGCCTGCAAAGCAAAAAAAAACGCTTACCGATAACGGTAAGCGTTGAAAAAATCAGGTCTTTAAGACAACGGTTGGTGCCTCACTCAACGTTGTGTCCGAAAAATCCGATGGAGATTCGCATCTTCATCTGGAATTGGACCATAGGCACCTTAAATTGGCTCTGCGTCATTCCCAGGATTATGAAGCCGAAGCAAGCATAGAAGGTGGAATGAGCATCTACGCCGTGAATTATGCACTTTCCATGCCATATATTCAATCATATCGGGAAAAGAAACAGACGGCGGATTAGCCGCTGAAAATAATATAATTATTTATTATGGCTCCAGGCTGCGCCGCACGGGCTTAACGGGAAAATCAGAGCTGAATCACATTAATCGTCGCCATTCAGCGACACCTCAAACAAATAAAAAAACTATTTATAGTTATCAATAAGTTAAACGTCTCCATTTGGAGACATCCAAGGCCGCATCTGTCGCCAAATACCAACAGTTCAAGGATCCTCCCGCACCAGGCGCGTCTGCGGCGGGCTGGTTTCAAAAATCCCGCTGGCTCAGTATTCCCAAGCGGGCGCGATAGCCATTTCTGATATGCCGGCAGGCGATCTCCTGCGCCGCTTCGCGATCGCGCCGCGCCAGCGCGTCGACAATCAGCTGGTGCTCTTTTTTCGCTTCCTCGACCCGTTCAGGCAATTCGTAGGTGGTCCCGCGCAGCAGCGACAGATGAATACGCAAATTATCCAGCATCTCGTTCAGATAGGGATTGTGGGTGGCGCGGTAAATCTGGCGATGAAACAACCGGTTATGATCGTGCAGCAGTTTGCTGTCGTCGATCTGCCGCTCGGCGTTAACCATTTTCTGCAACAGGGAGATCTCCTCTTCCGACGCCGAGGCCACGGCAAGCTCGATAGCCAGGCGCTCAAGTCCCTCGCGCACGGCAAATAGCTGACGCAACCGTTCATAGCTGATCTGGGCAATCATCAGGCCGCGCTGCGGGCCGGGCTCCACCAGCCCCAGGGTTTGCAGCCGGTGCAACGCTTCACGAATCGGCGTGCGGCTGAGACCAAACTGCTTCGCCAGCCGGGCTTCCTGCAAACGTTCCCCCGGCAACAGTTCGCCTCTTTCAATCGCCGCTATCAGGGTATCAAACGGCGATAACGCCGCCTCTCGGTCAGTCAGTTTTAGATTCATAATCCGTCAATGAGTAAGGTAACAATGAGAAAGCACGCGCCGGGCGGGCCAAAAATCATCATTATAAGCCAGCTTGATGCCTTCGCCGGAATGACGATCGTCAATGAGTTGAAAACGTTTCAAGTTTGCCCGACGCCGCGCCGTTGGCAATATCCCGCATTGCTTATTTTGTTCTTTACTTAGCTAAAAAGCATCTTTGTGGCGACGGGCGCTGTTGCTATTCTGCCTGACATAACGGTATACAAATGAATGCAACAAATAAAGGCCATGCTTATTTTTCCGGAATTGCAGCCCTTTTCATCGTTAGCGTCATAGCATTTTTGCTTAAGGAGTCATTGCGATGACCACTACCCCAGCGCGCTCGCGCGGAGAACAGCTTAGCCGGTTTATCAGCCATGCCCCCCGGCTCCCCATTCCCGACGCCGTGCTGCTCGAAGCCAAACGCGCGCTGGTTGATTATCTGGGCGTGGCGCTGGGCGCAGTCAATGACGACGCCGTACAGGCGGTGCGCCAGACCGTCGGGCGCTGGCATTCGCAGGGCGAGGCGCAAATTTTTCTCGGCGATAAAACCGCGCCGGCGCTGGCCGCGCTGGTCAACGGCACCATGGCGCATGCCGCCGATTACGATGATACCCATCCGGCGGGCGCCGGGCATCCGAGCAGCCCCTGCTGGTCCGCGGCGCTGGCGATGGCCCAGGCCTATCAGGCCGACGAACAGGCGACGCTGATCGCCTTTATTACCGGCTTTGAGGTGATGGCCAAGCTGGGCGGCGGCTGGGTGCCCGGCGTGGGGCGCAATCTGCAACGGCGCGGTTTCCACCCCACCTCGGTGGTGGGCCGGGCGGGCGCCGCCGCGGTCGCCGCCTCGATCCTGCAATTGAATCCGCAGCAAATCGCCAACGCGCTCGGCGCGGCGGCCACCATGATGGGCGGGCTACAGAAATCTTCCGGCACCCACGGCAAACCGTTTCACGCCGGCAAAGCCGCGATGGACGGCATTCTGGCCGCCGAGCTGGCCGCCGAAGGATTTACCGCCGCGCATCACTTCTATGAAACCGACGGCTGGGTGAAAATATTTATTCAGGACGGCAGCGCGGAAATTCCCGAGCTGGATTTCGGCGACACTTGGGAACTGCTCACCAACGGCTACAAGCTTTACGCCAGCTGCCGCGGGACACACGCGTCGATAGAAACCGCCCGCGGTCTCTATCCGCGTCTTAACGGCCGTAAAATCGAACGGATCCACGCCAAAGTACATCCGATGGGCATGGTTAACGCCGGTATCGCCAACCCGAAAACGCCGCTGGAAAGCAAATTCAGCATTCCCCACTGCATTGCCCTGGCGCTGAGCGGCTACCAGCTGACCGATATCGATTTCACCCAGCAGACCGTCGACGATCCGCGTCCGCGCCAATTGCTGCCGCTGCTGACGGTGGAAGCCGTGGACGGCCAGTCGGCCAGTTCCGCCTTTATCGACGTCTGGCTGGAGGACGGCGAACGGTTGCAGGGTGAAACGCGGGTCTATCGCGGTCATGCGGAAAACCCGCTCTCCGCCGAGGAACTGCGCGCCAAGTTCGACACGCTGACCGTTCCGCTGTTAGGCATCGCCGAT
This sequence comes from Brenneria corticis, assembly GCF_003115855.1. Classification (GTDB taxonomy): domain Bacteria; phylum Pseudomonadota; class Gammaproteobacteria; order Enterobacterales; family Enterobacteriaceae; genus Brenneria; species Brenneria corticis. Next base: position 46,956 of record NZ_KZ819080.1, on the reverse strand, counting down.
AGCGACAGGCTGTACCAGGCGGCGATTAACTTTGAGCAGCCCGGCTCGCTGTCCGTCATCACCGAAATTTTGGCCGCTCGCGTCTAACCTCGACAGCCTCACCCATCTTGTCCCGGCCCGACATAACGGCCGGGCTTTTATTGCGCGATTTGTACAGGAAACCCGTTTCATGACCATTGCCCGCCAGTTTGCCCGTAACCTGCTGGAATTTTCCCGCCGGACCTTCCCCGCCGACGCCTTGACGCACGCCAGAACCGCCATTATCGATACGCTTGGCGTAACGCTGGCGGGCGGGGTTCAGGATGGAGCGCAAAAACTCCGCGCGGTGATCGTCCCCACGGCGGCGGCGGGGAAAAGCCGGGTGTTCGGCACCGATCTGCATCTCAACGCGCTGGATGCCGCCTTGCTGAACGGCACCTCCGCGCACCTGCTGGATTTCGATGACTCCAACTCCTGGCTGCACGGCCATATCTCGGTGGCGGTGCTGCCGGCGCTGCTGGCGCTGGCGGATGAGCGGCAATCCAGCGGCGCGGAGATACTGCGCGCCTATCTTACGGGATACGAAACCGCGGCGCGGATGGGAAAAACCGTCAGCCCGTTTCAATATCGCCACGGCTGGCACCCCACCACCTCGGTGGGCATCTTTGCCGCCGTCGCCGCCTGCGCCGTGCTGCTGGAGCTTAGCGAAGAGCAAACGGCCGCCGCGCTGTCGATTAGCGCGTCGCTGGCTTCCGGCATCAAGTCCAACTTCGGCAGCCAGACCAAATCGCTGGCGGTGGGGCACGCCAATCGCAGTGCGCTGATGGCGACGCTGCTGGCCCGTCAGGAGTACAGCGCCGGATTGACGGCCTTTGAACATCACCACGGTTATTTCAATGTCTATAACCGCGGGCCGGAAAACTATGACGCCGCCCCGCTCACCGAAGCCTGGGATGCGCCATCGCATATCCTCGATCGGGTCAAAGGCAACAACTTTAAATATTTCCCCTGCTGCTATGCGATCTTGTCGCCGCTGGACGCCCTGCTGACGCTGCGTGAACAGAGCGCGCTGCCCGCGGAGCGGATCGCGCGTATTCAGATCGCCGTCCACCCGATCCGTTTCCCGCACATCAATACGCCACGGCCGGAAACACCGCTGGCCGGGAAGTTCAGCCTGCATTATTGTATCGCTCGCGCCTGGCTCAACGGCCGGCTGACGCTGGATGATTTTATCGACGCCGCCGCGTTCAACGATCCCGCCACCAACGCTCTGATGGCGAAAGTCGAGCTGAGCTGTCACGATGAAAGCATTACCCACAGCGCGCAGGTTACGCTGATTACCGAGGATGGGCGGCGCCTTAGCCATTACGTGGCGGGAGCGCGCGGCTCCAGCGCCGACAATCCGTTGCCGGACGGCCTGATTGAGCAGAAATTCCTCGATTGCGCCGGCCAGGCGATGCCGCCTGAAGCGGCCCAGGCGCTGTATCAACGTCTGTTGCAGGATGATTTTCGCTGACCTTATCCACCTGCCCGACGGCAGGTCCGTCGTATTATTACGAGATTGTTTATTATGCTTAACCTGATCCCGCCGGAAATCTCACCGCTGTTTGCCGGCATACTGGTGTTTTGCAGTTTTCTCACCTCGGCGTTGACCGCCGCGCTGGGGCTGGGCGGCGGCGTGACGCTGCTGGCGATCATGGGATTGGGTATGCCGGTCAGCAGCCTGTTGCCGGTACACGGCATTGTGCAGCTCGGTTCGAATCTGAGCCGTACGCTGATGCAACGTCTGTACGTGGTATGGCCGCTGGTGCTGTGGTTTTTTATCGGTAGCGTCGCGGGCATCGCGCTTGGCGCGCCGGTCGCGGCCTGGATCCCGGACAGCGTGGCCAAAATCGCTCTGGCGCTGTTTATTCTGTGGTCGGTGTTTCATAAGCGCGCGCCGCCCAAAAAGATAAACCGTCCGTTCTTTATTCTCGGCGGGGCGGTGACCAGTATCGGCACCATGATCGTCGGGGCGACCGGCCCGCTGGTCGCCGGGCTGATCGGCTCGCAGGGGCTGACCAAACAACCGCTGATCGCCACTCACGCCACCTGTATGGTGCTGCAACACGGCCTGAAAATCCTCGCCTTCGGCCTGATGGGCTTTGCCTACGCCAGTTGGCTGCCGATGCTGATCGCCATGATCGCCAGCGGCGTGCTGGGCACCTGGCTCGGCACCCGGCTGCTGGATAACCTGCCCGAAAGGCTGTTTCGCACCGCCTTTCGCCTGACGATGGTTATCCTCAGCGCGCAGCTACTCTGGCAGGGCATCAGGGGCTGGGCGTAATTCGCGCATAACGGCAATTTTCCTATACCAACCAAAGCCTTTCTTGCTATATCCACTATTTCTCTTTGCATAGTGAAATTTGCTATTTGCCATTTAGACAGGGCGTTGAGAACATTGGTATACAAAAGAGCACCATAAATAAAAATACCAATAAATACATAATGTTAAATCAAATCACTCCGCTAAAAGGAATATTCATGCTAAATAAAACGCGCGCTTTGGCGGCAGTGATGCTGCTAACCCTGGGTAGCGCCCTGTCTCCCGCCCATGCGGAAACCGCCGTTGCCGGCAATGGCGAAACGCTGAAGAAAATCAAGGCCAGAGGAGAGCTGATCTGCGGCGTGCATCCTGCCCGTCACGGTTTTTCCTCCATCGACAGCAAAGGACAGTGGACCGGTCTGGACGTCGACTTCTGCCGCGTGCTGGCGACGGCGGTGTTCGGCGACGCCGGCAAGGTGCGTTTCACCCCGCTCTCCTCCGCCCAGCGTTTCCCCGCCATTCAGTCAGGCGAAGTGGACGTGCTGTCGCGCAACACCACCGCGCAGCTATCCCGCGACGTATCGCTGGGGCTGAACTTCGCGCCGCCGACTTTCTACACCGGCGTCGGCTTTATGGTGCGCGCCAACAGCGGCGTGAAAAAAATCGAGGATATGAATGGCGCCACCATCTGCGTCACGCCGGGCAGCGGAGCAGAATTTACCATCGCGCAGATCTTTGCTTCCCGTAACATGAAATACACCCCTGTGGTGATTGAAAACAATAAAGAGTACGTGTCCGCCTATCTGTCAGGCCGTTGCGACGTCATCGCCCGCGATAAAATCGCCCTGCCCGGGGTGAAAAACCATGACGCAGAAAACCCGGAGGATCACTACATCCTGCCGGGCATCTACTCTAAAGAACCGCTGGCGATAGCCGTGCGCAAGGGCGACGACCAGTGGTTCGACATTGTGAAGTGGGCGGTTTACGCCACTTTCAACGCGGAAGAGATGAACGTCAGCCAGTCCAACGTAGATGAACAACTGAAATCCAGCGACCCGGACGTACAGACGCTGCTGGGCGTCACCGGCGACTACGGCCAGAAGCTGGGGCTGGACAATAAATGGGTGTACAACATCGTGAAACAGGTGGGCAACTACGGCGATATCTATAACCGCCACTTCGGCCCCGATACCGCCGAACCGCTGGATCGCGATCTGAACAATCTGTGGACCAAGGGCGGCCTGCTGTACGGCTTGCCTATTCGTTAAGTTCCGCTCATCTCCAGGAGGCGTAAGTTCAGGCATCGCCCTGAACTTACGCCGTTGCGTTATGTGCTCCGCGCCCTGAACCCCTTCGGGTGACCTGGAGCGGCATCGCGCAAACGCCGCGGCGGGAAATACCAGACCTGAATAAAAGAAACGGCAGTAATGAAATCATCACATAAGACTCTCTCATCTGCGCGCGCGCCGCTGTCTTTAGAGACGTTGCCCCGACGCATCTTTTTCCTGCGCCTCTTAGACAATAAATCTTTACGCGCCTGGCTTTATCAATGCCTGCTCGGCGCGCTGATCGTGCTGTTCAGTTACTGGCTTTATAGCAACGTAGTGGACAATTTACGCGCGCAGAACATCGCCACCGGGTTCGGCTTTCTACACCACGCCGCCCAGTTTGAAATCGGCGAGAAACTCATCCGCTACACGCCGCGCGACAGCTACGCGCGCGCCATCGTCGTCGGTCTGCTCAACACGCTCAACGTAACGCTGTGCGGCATCGCGCTCGCCACCGTGCTGGGTTTTTCCGTCGGCATCGCCCGGGTTTCGCGTAACTGGCTGCTGGCCCGGCTGGCGGAAGGCTATATCGAATTGTGGCGCAACGTGCCGGTGATCCTGCAGGTGATTTTCTGGTCGGTGGTCATTCGCAACCTGCCCTCTCCCCGCGCGGCCATCGAACTCGGCAGCCTGGGGTTTCTCACCAACCGGGGGCTGTCGTTTACATTGCCCGCCGCCCATCCCGGCTGGCAGTGGAGCGCCGTCGCGCTACTCGCCGCGTTGCTGTTGAGCCTGCTCCTGCTGCGCGCTACGCGTTACTGGCGCGAATATCGCGGCAGTTCGCTGCCCGCCGGACGCGTCGCGCTGGCGCTCATCGTCGGTCTGCCGCTGTTGGCCTGGTGGCTGAGCGGCGCGCCGACGCAGTTGGATCGCCCCACTCTGCGCGGCTTTAATTTTCAGGGCGGTTTCACCATCAGCCCGGAATTCACCGCGCTGCTGCTCGGCATCGCGCTGTATTCTTCCGCCTTTATCGCGGAGATCGTGCGCGCCGGCATTCAGTCCATCCCGAAAGGGCAGTTGGAAGCGGCTCGTGCGCTGTCGTTTTCGCCCTGGATGACGATGCGCCGCGTCATCATCCCGCAGGCGATGCGCGTGATTGTGCCGCCGCTCACCAGCCAGTACGTCAGCCTGTCCAAAAACAGTTCCATCGCCGTGGTGGTGGGCTATCCGGAGCTGGCCAACATCGGCAATACGCTGATGACCCAGACCGGACAGGCGCTGGAAGTGATCGCCATCATGATGGTGGTCTACCTCACCGTCAGCACAATCACCTCGCTGCTGATGAATATTTTCAACCGCGTCGTCGCCATTAAAGAACGCTGAGGAGCGCGCTATGTCACTTCCCGCATTGTCATTCTCCTCCGCCAGCCCCCGCCTGCGCACGTCCCTGCTGTGGATGCGGCGTCATCTGTTCGGCAGCGTGCCGCAAACGCTGCTGACGCTGGCGCTGGCGGCCGCGCTGCTGTTCATCGGCGGCAAGCTGGCGCGCTGGGGCATTCTAGACGCCGTCTGGCAAACCGCCGATCCCAACGTGTGCCGGGCGGCGGCCGGCGCCTGCTGGGCGGTGATCGTGGAGAAACACCGGCCGATGCTGTTCGGGCTGTACCCTTACGATCAGCACTGGCGTCTGGTGATTGCGCTGGTTATCTGGTTCCTGGCGCTCGGCCTGTCGCTGATGCCGCGCTTCTGGCGCTCCCGCATCCTGCTGCCGCTGTGGGCGGCGGCGCTCGCCGCCATCGCCTCCCTGATGCACGGCGGCGTGTTCGGCCTGAGCGTCGTGCCGTCCAGCGAATGGGGCGGACTGCCGCTGACCGTCCTGCTGTTCAGCGGCACGGTGGTGCTCGGCATGCCGGTGTCCGTGCTGCTGGCGCTGGGACGGCGCTCGCCGTTGCCGTTCCTGCGCGGCCTGTCCGTGATTTTTATCGAGAGCCTGCGCGGCGTGCCGCTGATTACCATTCTGTTCGTCGCCGTCAACGTCTTTCCGCTCTTTCTGCCGCCGGGCATGGAAATCAACAAGCTGCTGCGCGTCGTCGTCGGCATCGCGTTGTTTTTCGCCTGCTATCAGGCCGAAGTGATCCGGGGCGGGCTGCAATCCGTACCGCGCGGGCAGTATGAGGCGGCCACGGCGCTCAATCTGGGCTACTGGCACACCACCACCAAAATCATTCTGCCGCAGGCGCTGCGTATCTGTCTGCCCGCCATGACCAACCACATTATCGCCGCGATGAAGAATACCTCGTTCGTGCTGATTATCGGGCTGTTCGATATCCTCACCGCCACCAGTTCGGTGATGCAGGACCCGCTGTGGCGCCGCTACTACCTCGAAACCTATCTGTTTATTTCGGCCATTTATCTGCTGTTCGGCTTTTTGCTTTCCCGCTATGCGCTGTGGGTGGAAAAACGCATTGATGCCAGCCGTAACCCCGACATGCTTAATCAAGGAGCCTCGCTATCATGAGCCATTCACTCGCCAACGACATCGTCATTGAAATCGACGCCGTCAGTAAATGGTACGGCGCGTTTCAGGCGTTGAACAATGTTTCCCTCAACGTGCGCAAAGGGGAGCGCGTGGTGATCTGCGGCCCGTCGGGGTCGGGGAAATCAACGCTGATCCGCTGCATCAATCGCCTGGAAGAGCACCATCAGGGCCACATTCGGGTCAACGGCGTTGAGGTCAACGACAACATCAGGAACATCAACCGGGTGCGTTCGCGTATCGGCATGCTGTTCCAGCAGTTCAACCTGTTTCCGCACCTGAGCGTACTGGATAACCTGACCATCGGCCCTACGCTGGTAAACAATAAGAAGAAGCAGGACGCCATCGATCTGGCCATGACCTACCTGGAAAAAGTGCATATCGCCAATCAGGCGCACAAGTTCCCGCTGCAGCTATCGGGCGGGCAGCAGCAGCGCGTGGCGATTGCGCGCGCCTTATGTATGCAGCCGGAAATCATGCTGTTTGACGAGCCGACCTCGGCGCTGGACCCGGAAATGATTAAAGAAGTGCTGGACGTGATGCTCGACCTGGCGGAAAGCGGTATGACCATGATCGTGGTCACCCATGAAATGGGCTTCGCCAAAACGGTGGCGGATAAGGTGATCCTGATGGCCGACGGCGGCGTGATCGAATCCGCGCCGCCGCAAACCTTCTTCAACCAGCCTGAACACCCGCGCACCCGGCAGTTTCTCGATCAGATACTCAGTCATTAACATCGAGGCGAACTGTCGCCCGGCGGAGACGGAATCAGGATGGAGCGATTAACCTATATTATATCAATAAGTTAATCGTCTCCTTCTCGCGACGGGATAGCGGTCAATGCCGGCAAAATACCGGCATGGCCTATCAACTCAGCGGGAGGCCAGCTGCTCCAGGCTTTGCTTCGCCAACTGATACAGGTAGTGCGCCGTGGGGAACAGCGCGCGATCGTCGACGCGGAATTTGGGGTGATGCAGCGCGTACGGGCCGCCGGACCCCACCATCATAAAGGTTCCCGGCAGCTTCTGCTGATAGAAGGCGAAATCCTCGCCGATGGGGCTGGCCTCAATGCGCCGCGCTTCGAACCCTTCTTCGTCCGCCACGTTCAGCGCGAAGTCGACCCACTGCGCCGTATTGACCACCGACGGCGGCCCGGCATGCCAGATAAACTCGATTTCTGCGCCAAAGGTAGCGGCAATCCCGGCCACAACCTGGCGAAAGCGCTGTTCGATCAGCTCGCGGACGGCCTGGCTGAAGGTTCTTACCGTACCTTCCACATAGGCGGTATCCGGGATCACGTTCCAGGTGCTGCCGCTGTGCACCTGCGTGATCGACACCACCGCATTGTTGTCCGACGGTACGCTGCGGCTGATAATCGTCTGCGTCGCGGAAATAAGCTGACCCAGAATAACGATGGGATCGTTGCCTTCATGGGGTTTCGCCGCATGACAGCCTTTGGCGGCGATTTTGATTTCAAAGCGGTCCACGCCGGCGGTCAGCGCGCCCTCTTTACCGCCGATCACCCCGACCGGCAGCGTGGGATCGTTATGAATGCCGAAGATCGCCGCCGCGTTGTCCAGCGCGCCGGTGGCAATCACCTCCGGCGCCCCCAGCCCCGTTTCCTCGGCGGCCTGAAACAAAATGCGCACCGTGCCTTTCAGTTCCGGCTCGATTTTTTTCAGCAGAATGGCGGCGCCCAGCGCGGCGGAAGAGTGGAAATCGTGCCCGCAGGCATGCATTACCCCTTTACGGGTTGAGGTAAAGTCAACGCCGGACTCCTCTTCAATCGGCAGGGCGTCGATATCGGAGCGCAACACCACCAGCGGGCCGCCCTGCTGCCCGCCGACTTCCGCCACCAGACCGGTCTTCAGCGGCAGATCGAGCACGCGAATCCCTTCCTTTTCCAGTACGGCTCTGATTTTCGCGGTGGTCTCAAATTCCTGATTCGATAATTCCGGGTGTTGATGCAGGTCGTGGCGAAATGCCTGAATAAACTGCGCCAACGGCTGATGCTGAGATGCTGTTTTCATTAATGCTTACTCCATATTGTCTGCTCCGCTTAACAGAGCCGCCCGCTCAGGGGCGTGCAGGTGCTGCTTTATTTTTCGGTTAAATGTCGAACTCGACCGGATCGGGAAGATTGGTCAACTGGCGTAAGAAACGCTGCGTCTGCGGATTATCGGAGAAGCTGATCACTTTTTCCGCCGGGCCTTCTTCAACGATATGGCCGTCCGCCATAAAGATAACCCGGTCCGCCACCTCCTGCGCGAACTGCATCTCATGGGTGACGATGACCATGGTGGTGTTGTTTTTCGCCAGTTTTTTAATCACCTGCAACACTTCGTGCACCCGTTCCGGATCCAGCGCCGAGGTCGGTTCATCAAACAGGATGGCTTTCGGATCCACCGCCAGCGCCCGGGCGATGCCGACGCGCTGCTGCTGCCCGCCGGACAGCGTCACCGGATACTGCGCCGCCTGCGGCAATAAGCCCACCTGTTCCAGCAGCGCCATACCTAGCTCGTCGGCCTGCTTTTTAGCCATTTTCTTCACCACGATCAGCGCCTCGGTGATATTTTCCAACGCCGTCTTATTCTTGAACAGGTTGTAGTTCTGGAACACCATGGCGGTCTGGCGGCGCAGCGCGTACGCCTCTTTGCCCGAGTAGCGGCGCGTATCCAGCACTTGCCCGCCAATCTCTATCGTTCCCGCCTGCGGCTTTTCCAGCAGGTTAAGGCAGCGCAGCAGGGTGGATTTTCCCGAGCCGGACGGGCCGATAATCGCCACCACTTCTCCCTGGGCGATATTCAGACTGATATCATCCAATACCACCTGATCGCCAAAGCGTTTAGTCAGATGCTTTACACTGATCATTTCAGCCCCCTATCGCTGCAGCGAGTGATTCAGTTTCTTTTCCAGCTGCTTTTGCAGCCAGGCGTAAACAATGATCACCAGCCAGTAAATCAGACCGACCACCAGGAAGGTCTCAAAGAAACGTAACGACTCCGCGGCAATCATCTTGCCTTCCGCGAACAGTTCGGAAACGCCGAGCGCGAACGCGACCGAGGTATCCTTGATCAGCGAAATAAAGGTATTGCCGGTGGCGGGCAACGCATTGAGCATGGCCTGAGGCAGCACAATCCGCCGGTAAATCTGCGCCTTACTCATCCCTACCGACAACCCGGCCTCCGTTTGACCGAAATCCACCGAGGCCAGCGCGGCGCGGAATATCTCCGCCATATAGGCCGACGTTTTCAGACTGAAGCCGATAATCGCCGCGGACATGGCGCTCAGATCGGACAACGCGGGGAAAAGCTGCGGCAAGCCGAAATAGATAATAAACAGCTGCACCAGAGAAGGTATGCCGCGGAATAGCGAGATATACAGCTCAACCAGTTTGACCACCAGCGTTATCTTGCTTTCCCTGATTAGCGCCAGCACCAGACCGATGATCATGGCGAAAAACATGGAAACCACCGCCAGCAACAGCGTCATCGGCAGATAGAGCAGCACCTGGGGAAAGACTTTTAGCAGGTAGGCAAGATCGATATTCATCAGTAATACCATTGATACCGCCATCGTGCGGCGCAGGCCGCGCCGATGGCTTTAAGATTGTCGAGAGGCGGCGCGATTAATGCGCGGCCGGCGGTGTGGTAATGTCTTCACCGAAATATTTGATCGACAGTTCCTTCAGTCGTCCGTCGTCGCGCAATTTGCTCAGTTGTTCATCAAACTGTTTGCGCAGTACGTCGCCCTGTTCGGTTTTATGGAACGGGAAACTGACCTCTTCCACCACCAGCGAATCCCCCACCAGCTTAAACGGCAGGTTACGCTTGTTGATTTCCGCCAGCAGAATCGGACGGGAATTCACATAGCCTTCCACGCGTTTGGACAACGCATCGTTCATTGCGCCGTCGCGGGTTTCATAGGTGCGGATCGTTACGCTGCCGTCCGGAAACGCCTTTTTCAGATTGTTGATATGGTTGGACCCCAGCACGCCCGCCACCGTTTTCCCTTTCAGGTCGTCCAGCGTGTTGATATCGGCGTTGTCCTTATGGGTGACGATCTGGCTGCCGTAGTAGCTGTACGGCTGGGCAAAGTTATATTTCTCCTTACGCACCGGCGTAATCGCCACCACGTTGGCGACCGTATCCAGCTTACCGGCTTCAAACTGCCCCATCAGGCCGCTGAAATCGGCGGTCACCCACTCGACCTTATAGTTCAGCTCCTTGGCGATGGTTTCGGTGATTTCAATATCGAAACCGACCAGCTTGTTATCCTGCTTGAAGCCGCTGGGGTAGCTCTGCCCGGTGGACCCGGCTCTCAACACTTTTTCGCCCTGGGACGCGGCTTTATCCTGAGAATCACAGCCCGCCGCCAGAAAGGCCGCGGCCAATGCTAAAACGGACAACGTCGCTTTTTTCATTATCATTTTGAATTTCTCTCTTTCCACTGGTTATATGAATGGTTATCAAGGATCTTTTCCATAAAAATGGTCAGATGGCCTTTGCCTAAATCCGCCTGCCCGACCTCTTTGAAACCATAATGTTTATACATTTCAAGCAGCCACGGGTGGCTTTGCGCGGTGCCCAACGACACCGCCGGCGCCTTGAGCTGGTCGATCAGAATATGCCGCTCCAGCCAGGCCATCATCTGCCGGCCCAGCCCCTGCTGTTTATAGTCCGGATGGGTGGCGAACCAGCCCAGATGCGGCAAACCGTAAGGACCGGGCTCCGGCCCCCAGGGGTAACGGATAGAGAATGACGATACCAGACGGCCATCCCTCTCCATGACATACACGCCGTGCGACGAGATATGCCTGCGCACCATATCAATATCCGCATGGGCGGCGGAAAAATTGATCCCTAACCGGCGTATCGGCTCAAACGCCGCCAGCGCCAATGCCAGAAACGCCTCGTCATCCTCCAACGTGGCCTGGCGAAATACCGTACTCATGATTCCACCTTATTACGCCGGCAACAGGCCCGAATTATCCGCAAAGCGGATAACCTCATCCACTTTCTGCGGCGCGCTGCCCAGATAGTTGGCCGGGTTCAGCCAGTCATCCAGCTCGGCGGAGGTCAGCTGCGCGGACAGCGCCGGGTGTTCCAGCAATACCGATTTGAATGACTGGTTCTGCTCGAATGCCTGCATGGAACACTCGTAAACCAGCTGGTGCGCGGTCTGTTTGCCCAGGCGCTTGCCAATTTCAAACATCACTTTTTCGGACAGCAACAAACCGTTTTGCTGCTCCAGATTGGCCCGCATCCGCTCTTCGTTCACCGACATGCCGCGCAGGATACCCAGCGCATTCTGCAACTGGGCGGACAGATAGATATTGATTTCCGGCAGGGCGATCCATTCCGCGCGCCAGCTCATCGCATCGCGCTCATGTTCCACTTTCATCGATTCATGGATCAGCGCCGCGCTTTTGAACACCGGCGCCGTCAAACTCGCCAGGCCTTCAATCGCCGCCGGATTACGCTTGTGCGGCATGGTCGTCGAACCGATCTTGCCTGCCGAAAAAGGCTCTTCGATCTCGTTGATTTCCGTGCGCATCAGGTTATACAGCTCGTTACCGATCTTGCCCAGCGTGCCGCTGATCAGCACCACGACGGAGGCATATTCGGAAAAACGATCGCGGGCGGACTGCCAGCTGATGTTAGGGGTGTTCAAGCCCAGCTTATCCAGCGTCAGGCGCTCGATTTCCGGGCCTTTCTCGCCAAAGGAGGCATAGGTGCCGATAGCGCCGTTGATATTGCCCACCAGTACCCGCGCCTTAATTTCGCTCAGGCGCTCAAGATGACGGATAAACTCATCCAGCCACACCGCCAGCTTAAAACCGAAGGTGGTGGGCAGGGCCTGCATGCCGTGAGTGCGGCCGGTTATCAGCGTGTATTGATACTTTTTCGCCAGACGTTTCAGCTCCAGGGCCAGCAGCTGGGCGTCTCTGACCACAATGTCGAATGACTGTTTTAGCTGCAATACGGTGGCGGTATCGACAATATCCTGCGTGGTGACGCCATAGTGGATAAATTCGCCCGCCGCGCCGCACTGTTTCTGGATCGCGGCGAGGGTCGGCATCAGCGAGTGCTTCATGCGCGCCGCATCCTGGGCGATATCTTCCACGTTCAGCGCGCCGGCGTCCGCTTTTTCGGCTATCGTTTGGGCCGCTTCCTGCGGAATAACGCCCAGTTCCCCTTCGGCCAGCGCCAGGGCGACTTCCACCGCAACCTGTTTGGTCAGGCGATTATGTTCCGACCATACGCCGCGCATTTCGGGCGTGCCAAAGTTATTCCCTATAAGAAGAAAATCAATAAGATGTGATGCCATAAATTACTCGTTTGGATTTATCAGGCGGGATTTAGATTTACATCGTCTTTTTAATGGCGATGATTATCACATATGGCAAGGGTGCGCTTTATACCTTCGGGATCTATTTTAGAGCGGAAAGTTTGTTTGGCGCTGGGAGCCAGCGGGACAGGCATCCAACTCAAATATATTTCTTTCGCGATCGGTATCGATAATCGTGTCGACCATCAACTGCGCCAGCGGCGGCAGGGGCTTGTTCATCGGGGAAATAATGCCGAAGTGGGTACGCATTTTCGCCCATTCCGGCGGGACTTCCGTCAGGTTGATGCCGACCAGTCCGTGGCTTTTTTGTAACATCAGGAAAGTATCCTCACTGACGAAGCTGATGGCGTTGCTGTGGCGCAGTACGCCGAACAGCGAGCAAATATAATCGCACTGAATATGCGGAGTGAAGTCCGGCTGCTGGCTCAGCGCCGCCAGCACCTTGCGTATGCCTGTCGGCAGGTAAGGGGCGGCGAAAGGATAGCTCAGCAGTTGGGCGGGCGTCACGCTATCCTGCCCGGCCAACGGATGCGTTTGGTGACAGACGAAAAAACAGCGCTGACTGCGCAGCGGCTGCACCCGCAGTTCGGGGTTGATCTCCGCCTGCCAGATATCGGCGACGAAAAAGGAAAATTCATCCGCTATCAGCCGCTGATGCAGCGATTGCCAGTTATCGACGCTATAGGCTATCCGCACGCCGGGACGCTGGCGGTGAAAGTTTGCCAGCGCCTGCGGAATCAGCATGGAAGAAGGAGCGGGGCCGCAGCCAAAAAACAGATGTCCTCCCTGCTCGTCGCTCATATGACGCATGTCTTTAAGCAGCTCGCCGGATAATTCCTGCATGCGCCGCGCCAGGGGAAGCAATCTTTCCCCTTGCCAGGTCAGCGCAAACTGTTTGCTCTGCCGCTCTATCAACTGACAGCCCACGGCCTGTTCCAGCGCTTGAATACTGCGGCTAAAAGCCGATTGCGACAAATAGACCGCATCCGCCGCCTGCACAAAACTCTTCTGCTCCACCAGCGCCAGAAAGTTACGCAGTTGCCGTAGATCCAGATGCATACTTCCTCCGAAAACAGCCGGTACAAGGGGAACCGCTCTCCCTCATCCAATAGCGTCGCAAACGCGCTCATCGCCTCGCTACGCGAAACTATTCGGTTATATGTTTACGGGAACGCGACGCGGCCAGACAATGATTGAATGGTTATAGCTTATAACTAACGGGGAAGCCCTGTAACCGGGGACTCATAAGCAGATAAGGAAAACATGACTGGCAGCAAAAACAACAGGTCATGATAACTTGCCGTTTTTCCATTTTTCACCGCCCCTGTCCGAACATCTAATAGCTTCTATCGCTCTCAATCTTTTACTGCGACAGACCCCGATTGCTGAGGGTCTATCTCCCGCGGCTTGAGTTCCGCGCCGCGTACCAATGGCGCCAGCAAAAATATCGCGCCCAGCATTAGCGACATCACTATGTACACATTGGAAAAACCGGTGATCTGAGCAAAGTATCCAATCGGCGCAGGGGCCATCAATGTGCCTAAATAGCCTATGGTGGTGGCGATACTCATACCGGTGCTGGCAGCAATGCCCGGCTGATTGCCTGCGGCTGAAAAAGCGATCGGGACAATATTGGCGATCCCGATCCCTGCCAATGCGAAGGCGATAATCGCCTGCCACGGGCTGGTCGCCAACGCGGCGCTCAAAATACCGATCGCAGCTAACAGGCTTGATAGACGTATAATACGTACCGCTCCGTAACGGTTACGCACCGCGTCACCCAAGAAGCGCAGCGCCGACATGGTAGCGGCGAACAGAGCGAAGGCGAGACTGGCCGTCTCAACGCTGGCGTTCATGTCTTTCAAAAGATACCGCGAAGACCAGTCGACGACCGCGCACTCCGGAATCATGCCAAATAGCGCAATGAGTCCTATAAGGTAAATATTAGGTGAACGAGGCAGGCGCATCGGCTGTTTAAATTCTGTTTTCGGCGCAGGATCATCTTTGAGAACGAAAGGACAAGTAACAGCGATAAGTACCGCCGCCGTCGCGCTTGTCAGAAAGATATGCCCGAGAAATCCGCCATGCTTAACGGCGTAACCACCTATCGAACCAGCCACAAACAGACCGATGCTCCAGGAGCAGTGTGAGAAGGAGAGTATTGCCCGAGACAGGGCTTTCTCCACCGCCACCGCATTGGCGTTCATGGCGACATTCATCGAACCGATCGTGGCGCCGAGGGCAAACAGGGCAATCACCAATAGCGGAATGTTTGGAGCAAGCCCGAGCGGCAGTAGCGCCACTGACGTTGCGCCAGCAAAAATCCGCACAATGCGCTGCGAACCGAACTTGACCATCAACATGCCGGATACCGGCATCATGATCAGCGCGCCCAGCCCAAATGTCAGGATAAGATGACCTATCATTCCGTCTGTTGCCCCGAATCGCGGGACGAGCTGCGCTATCTGCACGGCCCAGCCGCCGGTCACAAAACCGTTGACGAAAAACAGTACGGCAACAGCCCATCGCCCCTTTTGCGCCTGTTTCATGAGGAATGGCCTTTCCGCGCAGGCTGCCTTTCGCGATGCGCCGATAATCGTTCCACGATCACCCGGCGCCCCGGGCAGAAAGAGAGGACTGAGCTGTCCGCATCCTTGGTCAGCACTTTCACATCCCGGAAGTCAGGGATAATGAGTTTTGCGCCAAAAGGCATAAGGTCTTCATCGCCGACGCCGACGCAATAAGCGCCGGCGGCGACGGCGGAGGTCACTCCGCTCTTGGCATCTTCGAAAACGACGGTTTTACCGGCGGGAATGCCCAGACGCTGCGCCGCGAGGAGATAGGGGTCGGGGTACGGCTTACCGCGGGTCACATCATCTCGCTCGACGATCACCGAGATGTACGGCTGCGCCTGGAGCAATGCTATGACGCGATCTATCTTCAGGCGCCAGCCGCTGGTCACGATACCGACCGAGATCCCGGCCTCACCCAGGGAAGCGATGAGCTGCGCCACGCCCGGAATGGGATCACAGTCGGCGGTATTTTCGACATGGATAATGTGCGCCTGAACCTTCTTCTGGTCGGAAAGCGGTAAATCACTGAATAAAGCGCGGATAGTATGCGGCCCGGGATGACCGTGAATGTGCTTATGAATGTCTTCGTCGGTGATCTGGCGCCCGTACATCTGGGCGGCTTCGCGCCACGCTTGTTCAATGAGGGTTCTGGAATCGATCAGAACACCGTCCATATCAAACAAGACCGCCGCTAACTTCTCTACGGATTCACTCATTTCTCTCTCTCCATCAGACAATAGCGCTACGCTTGATACAGGCTGCAGCGACGACCACCGGAAACTGACGACAATTTCACCAGCAGAGAGCTAAACTGTATAATTCCAATTTATATGGATTTGATAAACGGCAGGAATGGATATGAAACTGTTGCGGGCATTTGTAACATTGGCTGAGCAGGGGAGCTACCATGCCGCTGCGGAAACCCTGTACCTGACGCAACCCGCATTGACAAAGCAGATCCAGACACTGGAGCATCTGACCGGAGTAAGCCTTTTTCATCGCGGTCGTCATGGCGCGAAGCTGACGGTTACCGGAAAGCTGCTTTATTCCAGGTCCAGCGAATTATTGCAACATTACGATGAGTTTCTGGAATATGCGCGCAGAGTACAGAAAGGGAATGTGGGTAAGCTGGCGCTTGGGTTCGGCATATCGTCATTTCAGCTTGCCCCTGCATGGGTAAATATTTTTCGTGAACAGCTCCCGGATGTGGAAGTATCCCTGAACGACATTCCTTCCAACGTACAGTGTCAAATGTTGCTGGAGGGGCAACTTCAGGCCGGATTTATCCGTCTGCCGGCGACTGAGCCGCTGGAGGCCAAGGCGCTGATGGAAGAAAAACTGGTCCTGGCCGTCCCATCGGGCGTTCAAGTAGATCCGGCGAATATCCAGCCTGTACTTGAAACGCATCCGCTACTGCAAATCAGCCCGCACCGCGGGCGCGGCCTGGCCGACCAAGCGCTCCGTTTTCTCAAAGAGAATAACCTCAGCGCCAGACCGGCATCTGCTGCGGACGATATTCACACCCTACTGGCATTGATCGCGGCGGGAAACGGCGTGGCATTGCTGCCCGCGGGCGTCAGCCACTTTCAACCGACCGGCGTGACGCTGGTGCAGCCTGAAGGGAAGCACACCGGATGGCGGATTGGGATTGCATGGAATCCCAAAATACAGGATGCGCTGCGGGATAAATTTTTACAGATGGTGACAGCGATAAAGTGAGGCAAACCAACGGGTCTCGCCCCGCCTGATGGAAACAAAAAAACAGCAAGTCATGACAACTTGCTGTTTTTTTTGTTCTGGCAGCCTTGTCCGCACGGCTATGGACAAAACCTTTAAATAAGCTGGTCGGCGAGAGAGGATTCGAACCTCCGACCCACTGGTCCCAAACCAGTTGCGCTACCAAGCTGCGCTACTCGCCGAATATACTGCTTAAGCATTGCGGATGCTTTCGTCTGTGTGGTGCGAAGAGAGGGACTTGAACCCTCACGTCCGTTAAGACACTAACACCTGAAGCTAGCGCGTCTACCAATTCCGCCACCTTCGCATAACTCACAAACGTTTAAATCTGGGGTGGCTAATGGGACTCGAACCCACGACAACTGGAATCACAATCCAGGGCTCTACCAACTGAGCTATAGCCACCATATACCACACTGTTACTGCTTTTGACGGGTACTTTCTTTACGGGGTAAATGTACCACCGCAGCTCTTGCACACAATTTAATGGTACGCCCGACAGGATTCGAACCTGAGACCTCTGCCTCCGGAGGGCAGCGCTCTATCCAGCTGAGCTACGGGCGCATAGCGCCGTTGCGGGAGGGGATACTACGTATTTAACCGGTGCCTGTCTAGTGCTTTTTTATCGAAATGATGCGTTTGCTTATGCTTTGCTCATTTCGCGTTAAATTACGTACAAAACCGCTCTCCCCTCCGCTAATCGCTACATTTTAGCCGCTATCGACGCCTGTTTTTTACCCAAACCCAGCACCCGATAGCAGAGGCTGACAAAGGCCAGAAACGCCATGCCGACCAGCAGCGACATCCGCGTATCGACGTTGATATACATGCCCACCAGCACGCAGCATAAAAACGCCATGGTCAGGTAGTTCACCCAGGGGAACAGCACCGACTTGAACGGATGCGCCGCCAGCGCCGCGCGGTGCTGTTCGCGAAAGCGCAGTTGGCTTATCAACACCACGAACCAAGGGATCATGCCGGGCAGCACGCTGGCGCTGTAGACATAAACAAACACCTTCTCGGGATTGGGGATGATGTAGTTAAGCAGCGACCCCGCTATCAGGCAGAGAATGGAGATGGTGACGCCGGCCGCGGGCACCCCACCGGCGGTGACTTTCCCCAGCCATGCGGGCAGTTGGCGATTGTTGGCCAGCGAATAGAGCATCCGCCCGCAGCTGTACATTCCGCTGTTGCAGCCGGACAGCGCCGCCGTCAGCACCACAAAGTTGATGATTCCCGCCGCGGCGGTAATGCCGATTTTGGCGAAGGTCAGCACGAACGGGCTGCCGGCGGTGCCGATTTCATTCCAAGGGAAGATGGTGACGATAACGAAGATCGCCCCGACGTAGAAAATCAGGATGCGCCACAAGATATTGTTGATGGCGCGTTTCAGCGTCACCTGCGGGTTTTTCGCTTCCCCGGCGGTGATCCCCACCAGCTCGACGCCCTGATAAGACGCCACCACCAGACACAGGGCGAACAGCAGCCCTTTCCAGCCGCCGGCCAGGAAGCCGCCGTGCGCCGTCAGATTGGAAAATCCGGTGGCCTGGCCGTGGTTGCCAAAACCAAAGAAAATCACCCCCAGCCCGACGACGATCATCACAATAATGGTGGTGATTTTAATCATCGCGAACCAGAATTCGATTTCGCCGTACAGCCGCACCGCCGCCAGATTGGCGCCCGCCACCAGCGCCACCGCGGCTATCGCCGGTATCCACTGCGGCAGCTCGGGGAACCAGTACTGCACGTAGACGCCGATGGCGGTGATTTCCGAAATCCCCACCGCCATCCACATAAACCAATAGCCCCAGGCGGTCAGGTAGCCAAAAAAGGGATTCATATACTTATGGGCGTAGACGGCAAACGACCCCGCCACCGGCTCCAGATACAGCATTTCGCCCATTGAGCGCATAATAAAGAAAACAAATATCCCGGCGGTAATATAGGCCAGCAGCACCGACGGGCCGGCCCACTTCAGCGCGCTGGCGGCCCCCATAAACAGTCCGACGCCAATGGTGCCGCCCAGCGCGATCAGCTCGATATGCCTGGCCTCTAATCCCCTGTGGAGCTTGTCCTTTTTTACATCTTCCGCCATAAATCCTCTGTCATTAATACATTGATTATATCCGGGCGATTACCGGTTCTTATCGTTATTGCCCGCCTGATTCACCCTACGCTTAGTGCGCCATCGGTTAAATCAGCGGCCGTGAAGATACAACAATGCGGGCGGGAATAACACCGTGCCATCCCGATCCGCGGAAGGGGAATATGGTTCAGCATTTGTCAGCCATTGGCAAACGGGTCGTTAAAACGGAATAGAAATAATAAAATATTTTTTATGCTCAGGATAAGGCGCGAGCGAAACCCCGTCGCGCCCAATAAGCGTGGCTACAGACGTCCGCTATAATGATAAGCGAGATATTTCAACAATTTGAGCTGACGGGTAATACGGCTTGGCTGCGCCAGCAGGCGGTAAAGCCACTCCAAACCCAAATTCTGCCAGGCGAGCGGCGCGCGCTTCACATGGCCGGTAAACACATCATAGGTGCCGCCGACGCCCATATAGAGCGCATCCGGGTAATACTGACGGCAGTCGCGCATCAGCATCTCCTGCCGCGGCGATCCCATCGCCACCGTCACTATTTGCGCGCCGCTGGCGCGAATACGCTGAAACAGCGCCTCACGCTGGTCGGGCGCGAAATAACCGTCCTGACTGCCGACGACGTTCACCCGCCACTGCGTCCGCAGTTTGGCTTCCGTCTGCGCCAGGACCTCAGGCCGGCCGCCGACCAGAAACACCGGCGAGCCCTCTTTGCCCGCCCGCTGCATCAGCGCTTCCCATAAATCCGCCCCGGCGATGCGGGTCACCTCGGCATGGGGATATTTGCGGCGGATGGAGCGCACGATACTGATGCCGTCGGCGTATTTATATTCCGCCTGGTCCAGCAGCGTCCGCAGGGCGCTATCCCGCTCGGCGGTCAACACTTTTTCGGCGTTGACCGCCACCAGCGTTCCCGTTTTAGGCCGCTCGCCGGTAAACAGGTAATCAACAAACTGCGCCATATGGCGGAATCCGTGAATGGATAAACCGCGAATGGAATAGATGGGGATCGTCTCTTGTTCTGCCATGTTAAATCCTTTACGGCACGTCGTGCGTGGGGGCCGCGGGGGCGGACGGCGCCGCTGCGGGCCGGGGGCGTAATAAGCGCTGCCTGATCAATCCGGCGCTTTCCAGCAGCCAGTAGAGTAATTTCGCCATCAACAGGCACAGGCCGAAGATCAGGCAGAAAAACACCACGCGGGAGACAAAGGCATCAACCCCTTCGCGCGCCAGCACGATGATATTGAACACCGCGCCGAAGCAGAACGCCTGTAAAATCGCCGCCTTGTAGCGGTTGGCATCGTTTTTCCCCAGCTCATACACCCAGTCGAACCATTTGATAATCAAGCCGACGGCGATGGCGCCCAGTGGAATAAACAGCACGCCGCCCATAATCACCAGCGAACCCAATAACGTGGGGGATATCGCCAGCCCGGAGTGGTTATTCAGCACTTCCCAAGTGAAATAGTTGGCGCTGTTCAACACCAGATTGGGGCGGTCGGGCCACAGCCAGGAAGGAATAAACACGTAGAAATCACGCACTATCGGCGCTAATCCCTGGAACTCGATTTTATCGTAGTTCTGCAACAGCAGCGCCAGGTTCTCCCAGGGGGAAAAGGTGTCGCGGGTCAGATAGAGAAAAGTATACAGCGCCTCGTCGCCGCTAACATCCATCCCGTAGCGCTTAAGCGCCAGCCAGAACATGCCCACCACGCCGAACACGCCGGCGGCGGCCAGCATCCACAGGGAGATCCAGCCGCGTACGATGCCGATAAACAGGAACAGGGCAAACGCGATGATCACATTCGCCCGGGTGCCGCCGACGATGACATAGGTCAGCATGCCGAACGCCACCGTGCCGATAAGAAACAGCAGCCAGGCGCGCGGCGTCTGCCGCAGAAAATAGACCACCAGCATGGCGGGAATAAAGAAATAGAAGAAGCGCTTCAGCGCCACGCCGGACACTTCGCTGGAAAAAATCTGGCTGTAAGAGCGCAGCTTAAACAGCAAAAAGCCGTTGTTGAGGAAAAACAGGCCCACCGTGGCCGCCGCTATCAGCGCCAGCAGGATCCAGGTCAGATTGGTTTCCACCCGATTCATGGTAAACAGCGGCGGGCGGGTCGATAGCGTTTTCGGGCGCAGGCGGGTTTTATAGCTGACGTAATAGATGGCGTAAAACGCCGTGGAAGCGAGCAGCGCCTGGAGCAGATACTCCACCGGAACCACCTCGACGCCAAAGCGAAACGCCAGCAGACAGGTAAACGGAAAACCGAAATAGAACGTCAGTAGATAAAGAAGAGAAAACAACACGTTAAAATTAAAACGGACGCGCCGGAACTCCTGCCAGGTCAGCGTCAGAATAAAAATGATCGCCATCAGGTAAACCACGAACAGGCCACCAAACTCTCCCAGCGTCATGTCGGTTCTCCCGCCGCCAGCGTCAGCGCCTGCCGCCAGCCTTGCAGATAATTGGGGTTAAAGAAAGCGATCTGCCGCTTATCAACCGAGGCCAGCTGACGCTGCGCCTCGCGCACCAGCGCTTCATCCAGGCTATCGCCATAAAACAGCACCGGCAGATGCTGCTCCGTCAAATCCCGCCAGAAAGGATTTCGCCGGCTAATCACAAAGGGTACGCCGAATTGAATCAATAAACACAGCGTGCCGATGCCCTGCTGGCGGTCAAAAATAAAGTAGCCCAAGTCGCAGGTGCGCAGCATGTTCAGGTAATCCTCAAACCGCAGTTGCTCTTTCAGCAACTGGAAGTTTTTGACGCCGAACAGCGCCAGCCCTTCCTTCTCTACCTGCGCGATATAGCGTCCGTTATCGGCGGGATAGCCCATCGGCACGATCACCCGCACGCCGGCGCCGAACTGCTGATGGATGGCCCGCAGCGCTTCCTGATGACGGTTGGTGCGATCGCCGGAGTTGCCGACCAGAATGGTCAGCTGCCCCGCCAGCGGTTTATCCGCCTCGACCGCGGTCAGCGCCGGATCCATCCGCGTCGGGAAATAGAGCAGCGACGCCGGCACCCGGGGATGCCGCTGTTGATAATATGTCAGATCGCCGCGCGTGGCGAACACATGTCCGATGCGGTTTTGCGCCACGCGGCGCAGCAGATAAAACAGACGATACCGCAGGCTGCTCGCCTCTTCATACAGGTCCGCCCCCCAGATATGCCAGTACGCCTGCGACGGCCTGATTTTACCGCTCAATAACGCCAGCCACAGCGTGGGGTTAAACTGGCCGTGGAAGAAGAAACGCGTGCGGCGATCCGCTTTGGCCTGGGCGATCACCGCCTGGGCCAGCGTTTTTTTATCGGCGTGGGTCGTAATATTCAGCGCGGGAAAATCCGCCGCCGGCAGGGGATCGCGGGCGGCCACCATAAAACGGCCGACCTGGGGGGCGGGCAGCTCCGCGGCCAGCGTGTCGTTAAAGAAACGCAGAACCGTGCGGTTATGATGCGGGATATCGGATCCCAGGACATGGATCAGTGTCGTCGTCATGCTCGCCTACGGTAAATAATGAATACGCTACAACAAAGCAAAAAATAGACCAGGTAGGTCGCCATATACGCCTGCGCGGCGCCCAGCGCGCCGTTGACCGGGATCAGCCAGTGGGCGAACCCGGTAAGCAGCAGAAACTGGCTGACCTCGGTGAGCAGGTAAAAACGCAGCGCCGCCTTGGCGATCACCAGATAACCAAAAACGTAAGCGCCCACTTTCATCACATCGCCCACCAATTGCCAGGCGAACAGGTCTCTCATCGCGGTAAACTGGCTGGAGAACAGCAGCCAGATGGCAAGGTCGCGCAGCAGCCAGACGCCAAAGCTGACCGCGGCCACCACCGGAAGCACGAACTTCAGCGAACGGACGATCTCCTGCGCCAGCAACGTCTTATCCATCAGCCGGGAGAGCGTCGGCAACAGGTAAACGGTGAACGACGCGGTGATAAATTGCAGATAGGCATCCGAAATAGTGCTGACCCCCTGCCAGATGCCGACATCGTCCCAGCCGTAATGCGCCGCCAGCAGGTTGCGCATCATGATATAGGCCACCGGCAGCGTGACCGCCGTCATCAGCGCCATCAGGGTGAATTTGCCCAGATGCCCGGCCATCGCCTTATCCCAGGCCGGTTTTAGCCACGCCAACGTGAGCGGCGTGCGCCGCAGCATCAGCCAGCCGGCCGGCAGCGCCGCCAGCGCGGGCACCAGCGCCAGCCCAGCCAGCGCGCCGCGGTATCCGCCCAGGGTAAAGCACAGCCAATAGGCCGCCAGACCGATCAGGCTGCCGCCGATGACGGCCAGCGCATTGCCGACGGCATCGCGGTAGCCTTTCAGGATCGCCAGAAAAAGGTTGGCGTAGGCGATAGCCATCTGGATCAGCGCCAGCGCGCGGATCACCTCGCGATATTCGTCATGGCCGAACAGCGCATGGGCGATCGGCGCGGCGGCCAGGACGAATACCGCCGCCAGCAGCGTGGAAAACCCCAGCACCAGAGCAACCGAGGTGCCCAGCAGCGGCCGCAGCCGATCCGGCTGCTGCTGATATTCCGCGACATACTTGGTGACGCCGTTAAAAATACCCGCCCCGGACAGGACGCCCAATACGGTGATCAACTGCCGGAAATTGCCCGCCTGCCCCACGCCGGCGGGACCGAACGCCACCGCCAGCAGTTTGACCACCACCAGCCCGGCGCCGATTTTTATCAGCGTGGAGCCGGCCGTCCAGATCGATGCTTTCGCCAGCGACATATCAGGAGAAGAAACTCAGAATGGCGTTGATGACCGTTCGCTGATTGACGTCAGGCAGGTTATAGAACAGCGGCAGGCGCACCAGACGCTCGCTTTCCGCCGTGGTGTAGCGATCTTCGCCGCTGAAACGGCCGAAGTTCTGCCCGGCGGGGCAGCTGTGCAGCGGAATATAATGAAAGACGGTCAGGATCTCGGCCTCTTTCATATAACGGATAAACGCGGCGCGATCTTCAGCATCGCGCAGTTTGATATAAAACATATGCGCATTGTGGACGCAGTGCGCCGGCACCGTCGGCAGGGTGATGCGCCCCGCGTCCGCCAGCGGCTGGAAAGCCGAATAATAGTTCTGCCACAGGCGCAGGCGGCGTTCATTAATCGGCGCGGCCGCTTCCAGCTGCGCCCACAGATAGGCGGCCTGAATGTCGGCCATCAAATAGCTGGAGCCGATATCGCGCCAGGTGTATTTATCCACCTGCCCGCGGAAAAACTGGCTGCGGTTGGTGCCTTTTTCACGCACGATCTCCGCCCGGTCAATCAGCCGCGGGTCGTTAATCAGCGTCGCCCCGCCCTCGCCGCCGGAGGTGTAATTTTTGGTTTCATGGAAACTGAAACAGCCGATATGGCCGATGGACCCCAGCGCCCGCCCCTTGTAGCGGGACATCATCCCCTGCGCGGCGTCTTCCACCACAAACAGATCGTACTGCTTCGCCAGCGCCATGATGACGTCCATCTCGCAGGCCACGCCGGCATAGTGCACCGGCACGATAATCCGGGTCTTATCGGTGATCGCCGCTTCGATTTTGGTTTCATCGATATTCATGGTGTCGGGACGGATATCGACAAACACCACTTTCGCCCCGCGCAGCACAAAGGCGTTGGCGGTAGAGACAAAGGTGTAGCTCGGCATAATGACTTCGTCGCCGGGTTTGATATCCAGCAAAATCGCCGCCATCTCCAGAGACGCGGTGCAGGAGGGGGTCAGCAACACTTTTTTACTGCCGGAATAGTGTTCCAGCCACTGCTGGCAACGGCGGGTAAAGCCGCCGTCGCCGCACAGCTTGCCGCTGCTCATGGCGGCCTGCATATAGTCGAGTTCGGTACCCACAATCGGTGGCGCATTAAACGGAATCATTTGATCACCTGTATAACCAATAGGCCGTGCTCATAATTCTGGCACCGCGACGAAGATAAAGACGGAGAGCCGCCACGTTGCCTGCCTGCGTCGCGACCCATAAGCGTTGTATTCCCTGCCGCCGGCACCAGGTTTCCGCGGCCGACATCAGCTGCGTGCCTATGCCGCGGGCGGCGGCGCCCGGCCAGACGGCCAGCAGACCGATGCGGGCTTCGCCGGCGTTCAACCGGCGCAGCGTCACCCAGCCTTGCGGCTCCCCGGCCGCGTTCTCCAGCAGCAGACACTGGTGATCGAAGACGCCCAGCACGGCGTTTTCCACCCACTGCGCATAAAAACGCCCACTGTCTTCGGGCCGATACCAGGGGGCGCGAAAACGGCTCAGGGCGAAAACCTGGGCCGCCGCCGCCCGCAGCGCCGGGATATCGGCGCTCTCCGCGACCCGCGGACGAGAAGGCTCCTCCGCGGTCGGAAGCGCCTCCAGTTCCAGGCAGAGATCGACCTCCCCCTCAACCAGGCGGAAACCGCAATCCGCCAGGGCGTCGGCCAGTCGCATATTATCCGCCGGTATCTTGGCCTGCGTCAGCGCGTAGGCGTTCAGCGCATCCGCCGTCAACAACGGCGCCGACGGCGAGAAATCAAGTTTGCCGCTGTTCAGGTTGAAAAAACGGCTTTCCCAGCTTAGCGGCTCAATATGGGCGTGGATGCGCGCCGGCGACGGTTCGCCCGCGGAAAGCGCTATCTCTGTCATACCTGCTCCTGTTCGGCGCGTTCGCCCAGGCGAACGGCCTCAGCGGTTCAGACCCAGGCGCTCGCCGGTGTAGGATCCATCCTGTACGCTGCGCCACCATGCTTCATTATCCAGATACCAGCGCACGGTTTTCCGCATCCCGCTTTCAAAGGTTTCTTCCGGGCGCCAGCCCAATTCACGCTCGATTTTTCCGGCATCGATGGCGTAACGCATATCGTGACCGGGGCGATCTTTGACGTAGGTGATCAAGTCGCGATAGCGCTGCACGCCGGCCGGCTTATTCGGCGTCAGCTCTTCCAGCAAATCGCAGATGGTCTGCACCACTTCAATGTTTTTACGCTCGTTGTGGCCGCCGATATTATAGGTTTCCCCGACGACGCCCTGCGTCGCCACCTTATACAGCGCCCGGGCGTGATCCTCGACGAACAGCCAGTCGCGAATCTGCGCCCCGTCGCCATACACCGGCAGCGGTTTACCCGCCACGGCGTTCAGAATCACCAGCGGGATCAGTTTTTCGGGGAAGTGATAGGGGCCGTAGTTATTGGAACAGTTGGTGATGATGGTCGGCAGCCCGTAGGTGCGCAGCCAGGCGCGCACCAGATGATCGCTCGACGCCTTTGACGCCGAATAAGGGCTGCTGGGCGCATAGGGCGTCGTTTCGGTGAACAGATCGTCGGTGCCGTGCAGATCGCCGAACACTTCATCGGTGGAAATATGGTGAAAGCGGAACGCCGCTTGTTCCACGGGCGCCAGGCTTTGCCAGTAATGGCGGGCGGCCTCCAGCAGCGCGTAAGTGCCGACGATATTGGTTTCAATAAACGCCGCCGGGCCGTCGATGGAGCGGTCGACGTGACTTTCCGCCGCCAGATGCATCACCAGCGCCGGCTGATACTCGGCGAACAGCCGATCCAGCGCCGGGCGATCGCCGATATCCACCTGTTCAAAGGCGAAACGGTCGCTGTCGGCGACCGGCGCCAGGGAGGCGAGATTACCGGCATAGGTGAGCTTATCCACCACCACCACGCTGTCCGGCGTCTCGGTAAGAATATGCCGGACCAGGGCCGAACCGATAAATCCGGCGCCGCCGGTGATCAAAATACGTTTCAACGCCACACTCCTTTGGTATCAATAACCCAATTTTGTTTAATATCATCGGGGCTGATTGCCCGGAACTGACGGTGGTCGACCAGCATGACCAGCACATCCGCCTGTTGCAGCGCGGTGTCGGTATCGACCAACGTCACCGGCCCCGCCAGGGCGGCCGGCAGCTGTCTGACGTTCGGCTCCACCACCAGGGTGGCGCCCGCGTTCCACTGGGCGATCATCGCCGTAATTTCCACCGCCGGACTTTCCCGCAAATCGTCGATATCCGGCTTGAACGCCAGGCCGAAACAGGCCACCGTCACGTCGCTGGCGCGTTTATCGCTCTGCGCCAGAAAATCCGCCACCGCCGTTTTCACCCGATCGACAACCCACAGCGGCTTGCCGTCATTCACCAGCCTGGCGGTATGAATCAACCGCGCCTGTTGCGGGTTCTGCGCCACGATAAACCAGGGGTCCACCGCGATGCAGTGTCCGCCGACGCCGGGGCCGGGTTGCAGAATATTGACGCGGGGATGGCGGTTTGCCAATCGGATAAGTTCCCATACGTTGATATTTTGTTCCGCGCAGATCAGCGACAGCTCATTGGCGAAGGCGATGTTAACGTCACGGAAACTGTTTTCCGTCAGTTTGCACATTTCGGCCGTGCGGGCGTTAGTAACCACACACTCACCTTCCAGAAAGATCTTGTACAGTTCGCTGGCTAGCGCCGAGCATGCCGGGGTCATGCCGCCGATGACCCGATCGTTTTTAATCAGCTCCACCATCACCTGTCCGGGCAGCACGCGCTCCGGGCAGTAGGCGATATGAATATCGGCGGCCTCGCCCGACTGCTGCGGAAAGGTTAAATCAGGGCGCGCCTGCGCCAGCCACTCCGCCATTTGCTCGGTGGCGCCCACCGGCGACGTCGACTCCAGAATAACCAGATCGCCCGGTTTCAGCACCGGCGCGATGGACTCCGCCGCCGCCTGCACATAGGCCATATCCGGCTCATGATCGCCCTTGAAGGGCGTGGGAACCGCAATCAGAAACGCGTCCGCCGCCGCCGGCCTGGTCAACGCCTGCAGGTAGCCGTTTTCCACGGCGTTTTTTACCAGCGCGGCCAAATCCGGCTCGACGATGTGAATTTCACCACGGTTAATGGTCTCTACCGCCTGCCGGTTTACATCGATGCCGATCACTTTTTTCCTGCGGGAAGCGAACGCCGCCGCCGTCGGTAAACCGATATAACCCAGCCCGATAATGGAAATCGTGTCAAAACTCATAGCGTCACCCGATGGTTTTCCTGATAGTTCTTGAGCGCGTCAATAATACGCCGGCAGGCATGGCCGTCGCCATAAGGGTTATGCGCCCGGCTCATGGCCTGATATTCATTGTCGTCGGTCAGCAGCTGCGAAACGGTATCGACGATTTTCACCACGTCCGTGCCCACCAGCTTGACCGTGCCGGCTTCAACGGCTTCGGGCCGCTCGGTGGCGTCGCGCATCACCAGCACCGGCTTGCCCAGCGACGGCGCCTCTTCCTGAATGCCGCCGGAGTCCGTCAGGATAAGATAGGAACGATTCATCAGATAAACAAAGGGCAGGTAATCCTGCGGCGCAATCAGCATCACGTTGCCGATGCCGCTCAGAATGCGGTTCACCGGCTCGCCGACGTTGGGGTTAAGATGGACCGGATAGACAATCTGCGCTTCCGGATGCCGCCGGGCGATATCCGCCAGCGCGCCGCATATGCGCTCGAAACCGCCGCCGAAGCTTTCGCGCCGGTGCCCGGTAACCAGAATCAGTTTTTTGCCGGCGTCGAGGAAAGCGTATTTTTCATCCAGTCGGCGGCGCAGATCCTCGTTATTGACGATGCAATCCCGCACCCAGAATAAGGCGTCGATCACCGTATTCCCGGTGACGAAAATCTGCCGATCCGACAGGTGCTCGCGCAGCAGATTTTGACGGGAATTTTCCGTCGGCGCGAAATGGAGCATCGCCAGATGTCCGGTCAGCTTACGGTTGGCCTCTTCCGGCCAGGGCGAATAAAGATTGCCGGTGCGCAGCCCAGCTTCCACATGTCCGACCGGAATACGTTGATAGAAAGCGGCCAGACTGGTGGTCAACGTGGTGGTGGTATCGCCATGAACCAGCACCAGGTCCGGCTTGAACTCCGCCATCACCGGTTCAAGGCCGGCCAGAATCCGGCAGGATATCTCGCTGAGAGACTGGCCCGGACGCATGATATCCAGGTCATAGTCAGGGGTAATACTGAATAGACGCAACACCTGATCAAGCATCTCCCGATGCTGGGCCGTTACGCAAATTCTTGATTCAAAGGCTTCATCCTGAGCCAGGGCATGAACCAGCGGGGCCATCTTGATGGCCTCCGGCCGGGTGCCGAAAACAGTCAACACTTTCACAGTGAATCTCTTTAATCAGGTTAGACGCAGACTTACGCTGCGAATCGGACGCTAATCAACAGGCTGATTAGCGTGAACGGCGAACCAGAGCGACTCCCGCGCCCACCAACGCACCGATAGCCCCCCACATCACCATCAGGAAAGCCCGGCGCGGACTATCGCGTTTTACCGGCTCTTCCGGCGTACGCAAATAACGGTAAGTCTGGAAATTGTCGTCAAGCGTCGGCCCGACATTCAGGGTGGCCAGCATGGCGCGGTTCTGATCGTAATCGAGATCGTAGTGCGGCCCGCTGGCCTGCAACGACTCCAGACGCGCCTGCAGCATCGGCCTGCCCAGTAAAAACATCTCCGACGCCGGCAGTTCATCCGCCGGCGTATCGGTCTGGCTGCGGCTGATACCCTGCTGCTGGGCGATTTTCAGCGCCCGTTCGACGCTGCGAACATCGCGTTCGTAAATGGCCTTGGCCACCGCTTCCTGGCGTTTGATCTGCGATTTCATAAAGATGGTTCTGGCGGCCCATGCGCCGTTAATCTCCTCGTTCAGATGGACGGCCGCATGCCGGCTGGCAAACGTAACATACTGACGCAGCAATGTATTGGCGTCAGCCGAGGTTTCCGCCACCAGCTTTACGCTGTCGTTGGTTTTCTTGCCATCGTCGCGCGGCGTAAACTGAATATTGTTCACCAGCTCATCCAGCAGGGCGGCGTCGGCTTTGGCATCCCCCTCCTGACGCTGTTTATAATAGTCGGTCTGCAGCCAGAAATCGCGGCGGGTATCGTAAGCCGCTAATTGCATGATGAATTCATCGTAAGCCGCCGAAGAGATGGAGGGCTGCTCAGGCTGCGGCGTAGCGAAAGATTTGGCATCCAGGTTACGCAGAAACTGCTGCTGCGAGTAGTATCCGCCCAACATGTTGACCGTCGGCTTATCGGTAATCGCCGTCGCGCTCCATTGCGGCGTGACCAGGTAGGAATAGAGTAGCGCGCTAACGCTAAACAACAGGGCAATAGACAGGATGCCGAGCCTCCCACGCCACAGCGTGCGGAATAACCCGCGGATATCCAGCTCATTATCAACTAACGCATTGCCGGTGGAGCGATTCTCTGATTTCATTACTTCCCCAAAATTATTTGGTCAAGACGACTGCTTCTGTTCATCGGCGTGCCGCATGCGACGCTTGATTCGCTTCACGAAGCGGGCGACGCGCCACGCGCGTTTCAGGCAGTAGCCATACAGCAAGAATGCAAGCAAGAACAATGCCAACATAACCCATTCAGGAACAAAAGAGAGATATTCCCCCAACACGCCGATGGCGGCCAGCAGCCCCGCCGCCAGCGTAATCAGGACAAAAGCCTGCCGGGAAGTAAACCCCGCCCGCATCATTATATGGTGGATATGCTGGCGATCGGCCGAAAACGGACTCATCCCTTTACGCAGGCGGCGATACATGATGGCAATCATATCAATCAGCGGAATGGCGATAATCCACAATGCGGTGACCGGATTGACGGGATGCTGCTGTCCCTGGGTGGTCTGGATCAGGATCCAGATAGCCGTAAAGCCGATCATGGTACTCCCGGCATCCCCCATGAAAACCTTATAGCGCTTACCGAAAACGCCCAGATTAAGCAGGATGTAAGGCAGGGTGGCGGCGATCATGGCGAAACACCACAGCGCCAGATTGGCATGGCCGCTGTGGTACAGCAGTATGCCCAGCGCGCCAAATGAAACGCTGGACAGTCCGCCCAGCAGCCCGTCGATGCCATCCACCATATTGAAGGCGTTGATGGCGGCCCAGACGGAAAACAGCGTCACCAGATAACCAAAGGGCCCCAGCTCCATTTGCCATGGACCGAAAATATGACCGAGATTATGCAAAGAGAGGCCGGCGAACGCCATCATGATAACCGCCACGAGCGCCTGGACGACCGCACGGATTTTCACGCTGATATCATAGCGATCGTCCAGCGCGCCGATAAACACCAGCACGCCGGCGCAAAGCAGGTAGAGGCGGAAATTGGGGATATATTGATCGGTGATCAGGTAGGTAAAGCAAATCCCGGCGTACACCGAGATACCGCCGACAAGCGGGACCAGTCCCTGATGCCGTTTACGGTAATTGGGGCGATCGACAAAGCCTATTTTTCTCGCGACCTGGCGAGCAATCAACAGGAAGCCCAGAGAAAACAGAAAAATGATTAATAATTCGATACTCATCGTGAGTAAATTCACCGTTCACAGCTTCTGGCCGCGCCGTGGCTGCTAATATACGCTCGGTTTACGCCTTGAGTCCCGTCGTCCTTCCGGTATATACCAGCTGTCTAGCGGACGGCATAGCATACAAGAACGCTATATTTATAAGATTAACGCGCTGCATAACCATGTTGGACGCACAAATATAAAAAACGCCACGACCCAGCGTGGCGTTCCCCGAGTTCATCCGTGATTTATGAACGCTTCATCATATCGAAGAATTCATCGTTGGTTTTGGTCATCGCCAACTTGTTAATCAGGAACTCCATCGCGTCAATCTCACCCATGGGGTGGATAATTTTACGCAAAATCCACATCTTCTGCAGTTCTTCAGACGTGGTAAGCAACTCTTCTTTACGCGTACCGGAACGATTGTAGTCGATGGCCGGGAAAACGCGTTTTTCAGCGATCTTACGCGCCAGGTGCAGTTCCATGTTGCCGGTGCCCTTGAACTCTTCGTAAATCACTTCGTCCATCTTGGAACCGGTATCCACCAGCGCTGTGGCAATAATAGTCAAACTACCGCCTTCTTCAACGTTACGCGCCGCGCCGAAGAAACGTTTGGGACGATGCAGGGCGTTGGCGTCCACACCGCCGGTCAGCACCTTGCCCGACGCCGGCACCACGGTGTTGTAGGCGCGCGCCAGACGGGTGATGGAGTCCAGCAGAATGATGACGTCTTTTTTATGCTCGACCAGACGCTTCGCTTTTTCGATCACCATTTCGGCGACCTGAACGTGACGGGAAGCCGGCTCGTCAAAGGTAGAGGCAATCACTTCGCCTTTCACCAGACGCTGCATTTCGGTCACTTCTTCCGGACGTTCGTCAATCAGCAGCACCATCAGCACGCAGTCGGGATGATTATAGGCGATGCTTTGCGCAATGTTCTGCAGCAGCATGGTTTTACCGGCTTTCGGCGGCGCCACGATCAGTCCGCGCTGGCCGCGGCCGATGGGGGATGCCAGATCCAGCACGCGGGCGGTCAAGTCTTCGGTCGAGCCGTTGCCGCGCTCCATACGCAGGCGGGAGTTCGCATGCAGAGGGGTAAGGTTTTCAAACAGGATCTTGTTGCGGGCGTTTTCAGGCTTATCGTAGTTGACTTCGTTGACCTTCAGCAGCGCAAAGTAGCGTTCGCCTTCTTTCGGCGGGCGGATCTTGCCGGAAATGGTATCACCGGTGCGAAGGTTGAAACGGCGAATCTGGCTGGGGGAAACGTAGATATCATCAGGACCGGCGAGGTAGGAGCTGTCTCCTGAGCGGAGGAAACCAAATCCGTCCTGCAATATTTCCAGCACGCCGTCGCCGAAAATATCTTCGCCGCTTTTAGCGTGCTGTTTCAGAATGGCGAAGATAATGTCCTGTTTGCGCATGCGGGCCAGGTTTTCCAGCCCCATATTTTCGCCAAGAGTAATTAACTCGGAAACTGGCGTATTCTTTAATTCGGTAAGATTCATAGTGGTGGGTTCTTAAACTCGGGGTAAATCTCGAACTAGTAACGTGAATGGTATGGCAGGATCATCCGTGCCTCTATAACGGCCTTCAATCGCTGAGTACCTGTTTTGTTTCACATTTAAGGGGCGCAGGATCTGCACAAAACGACGGCAAGAGATCGAAGACACATAAAACCAATTATTTTAAAACTATTAGATTGCCCAAATCGGATGACGAACATTTTTGTAAATCAATGACTTTCCGATTTTGACACAGAGTAATGCTTTAGACTCAAACTTTCAGGCTTAAGCTTAAGGGCTTAAACATAGGTAAGTACGATATGCAGTGTTGACGAATCTAGCACGCTTCACGACGGGCGGCAAGCGGTCAATATGAGAATTGCTCATTGGCCGATTGCCCCCATGGAGATTTACAGATTAGCGGTCAGGAACTCTTTCAGTTGCCCCTTGGACAAGGCGCCGACTTTGGTCGCCGCGACTTCGCCGTTCTTGAACAGCAGCAACGTGGGAATGCCGCGGATGCCGTATTTCGGCGCGGTGGCCGGGTTCTCGTCGATATTGAGTTTGGCGACGGTCAATTTACCGTCGAACTCCTCGGCGATCTCATTCAGAATAGGAGCGATCATTTTACAGGGACCACACCACTCAGCCCAGAAATCAACCAGGGTTACGCCCTCAGCCTGCAATACTTCCGTATCGAAACTGCCGTCAGTCAGGTGAATAATTTTATCGCTCATGTTTTACTCCACAGGATTATCTCAACCTTGTTGGTGTAGATTAACCAACAATAAGGTTGACTTTATTTCACTGGATACGCTTTCGTAAAGCAATAGTTAGCTGATATTCTACCACACTATGAGCAAAACACACTTAACCGAACAGAAGTTTTCCGACTTCGCCCTGCACCCGCAGGTTATAGAAGCTCTTGAAAGTAAAGGGTTTCATAACTGTACGCCGATTCAGGCGTTAACGTTACCCCTGGCTTTGTCAGGGCGTGATGTCGCGGGTCAGGCGCAAACCGGTACCGGCAAGACGCTGGCTTTTCTGGCGTCTACTTTCCATTATCTGCTTTCACACCCCGCCAACGCGGAGCGTCAAACCAATCAGCCGCGGGCGTTGATCATGGCGCCGACCCGTGAATTAGCCGTACAGATTCACGCCGACGCGGAAGCGCTTTCCCGTCTGACCGGCTTAAAACTCGGTCTCGCCTATGGCGGCGACGGCTACGATAAACAACTCAAGGTGCTGGAAAGCGGCGTCGATATTCTGGTTGGCACCACCGGTCGCCTGATCGACTACGCCAAACAGAACCATATTAATCTGGGCGCCATCCAGGTCGTCATTCTCGATGAAGCCGACCGCATGTACGACCTCGGCTTTATCAAGGACATTCGCTGGCTGTTCCGCCGCATGCCGCCCGTTACCCAGCGCCTGAACATGCTTTTCTCCGCCACGCTCTCCTACCGCGTGCGCGAACTGGCTTTCGAACAGATGAACAATGCGGAATACGTGGAAGTCGAACCGGACCAGAAAACCGGCCACCGCATCACCGAAGAGCTGTTTTATCCGTCCAATGAAGAAAAAATGCGCCTGCTGCAAACGCTTCTTGAGGAAGAGTGGCCGGATCGCTGCATCATTTTCGCCAATACCAAACACCGCTGCGAAGATATCTGGGGTCATTTGGCCGCCGACGGCCACCGCGTCGGCCTGTTGACCGGCGACGTGGCGCAGAAAAAACGCCTGCGCATTCTGGATGATTTCACCAATGGCAATCTGGACATTCTGGTCGCCACCGACGTCGCGGCGCGCGGCCTGCACATTCCGCTGGTGACCCACGTCTTCAACTACGATCTGCCGGATGATTGCGAAGACTACGTTCACCGTATCGGCCGCACCGGCCGCGCCGGCGAAAGCGGCTTCTCCATCAGCCTGGCCTGCGAGGAATATGCGCTGAACCTGCCGGCCATTGAAACCTATATCGGCCATGGCATTCCGGTCAGTAAATACAACAGCGACGCGCTGCTTAACGATTTGCCGGCGCCGAAGCGTTTAACGCGGCCGCCGCGCTCCAATAGCGGCCCGCGCAGGCACAACGCGCCGCGCCGCAGCGGGGCGCCGCGCAATACTCGCAAACGGCCGGGTTGATCGCCGATGCCAAGCTCTTCTTCACTTTATGCCGCCATCGATCTCGGCTCCAACAGCTTTCATATGCTGGTCGTCAGGGAAGCCGCGGGCAGCATTCAGACGCTGGCGAAAGTAAAACGCAAAGTCCGCCTGGCGGCCGGGCTGGATAAGCAGCACCGGTTATCGCCGGAAGCGATGCAGCGAGGCTGGCACTGCCTGCGGCTTTTTGCAGAACGGCTGCAGGATATCCCGCGCGAGCAGGTGCGCGTCGTCGCCACCGCCACCCTGCGGCTGGCCACCAATGCCGACGAATTCCTGCAACAGGCCCGGCGGATACTGGGCCTGCCGGTGCAGGTTATCAGCGGTGAAGAAGAAGCCCGGCTTATCTATCAGGGCGTAGCCCATACCACCGGCGGCCCGGAAAAACGTCTGGTGGTCGATATCGGCGGCGGCAGCACCGAACTGGCCACCGGCACCGGCGCGCAGGCCACGCGGTTAATCAGCCTGCCCATGGGGTGCGTAACCTGGCTGGAGCGCTACTTTGCCGATCGCCACCTGGAAAGCGGCAATTTCGAGCGCGCCGAACAGGCCGCCCGCGACATGCTGCGGCCGGTTGCGGCGTCCCTGCGTGAACAGGGTTGGCAGATCTGCGTCGGAGCGTCGGGCACCGTACAGGCGTTACAGGAAATTATGGTCGCCCAGGGTATGGATGAATATATTACCCTGGCGAAGCTTCAGCAGTTGAAACAACATGCGATCCAGTGCGGTAAGCTGGAGGAGCTGGAAATTGAAGGCCTGACGCTGGAACGGGCATTGGTTTTCCCCAGCGGGCTGGCCATTCTGCTGGCGGTTTTTCAAGAGCTCGGCATTAACTGCATGACGCTGGCCGGCGGCGCGCTGCGCGAGGGTCTGGTCTATGGCATGCTGCATTTGCCGATTGAGCAGGACATTCGCCACCGCACGCTGCACAATCTGCAACGCCGCTATCTGCTGGACATAGAACAGGCCGAGCGGGTAAGCGCGGTGGCCGATAATTTCCTGCGGCAGGTCGCCCGGGACTGGCAGTTGGACGACCGATGTCGCGAGCTTCTGCATAACGCCTGTCTGGTGCACGAAATTGGCCTGAGTATCGATTTTCGCCAGTCGCCGCAGCATGCGGCCTATCTGATCCGCTATAGCGATCTTCCCGGTTTTACTCCCGCGCAAAAGAAACTGTTGGCCACCCTGCTGCAAAACCAGAGCAACCCCGTCGACCTGATGCCGCTGAGCCAGCAAAACGCGCTGCCGGCGATCCAGGCGCAGCGCCTGTGCCGTTTGCTGCGTCTGGCGATTATTTTCGCCAGCCGCCGCCGTGACGACACCCTCCCCGCGGTACGTTTGCGGGTGGATATCGCCGGCGACGGTTTGCACGTTGCTCTGCCCGCCGGCTGGATGGCGCGGCATCCGCTGCGGGCGGAAGCGCTGGAACAGGAAAGCCGCTGGCAAAGCTACGTTCACTGGCCGTTGATTCTGGAAGAAAACCCCATTTAATCTCAACGGGTTGTGACTTCGTCCGCCCGTATTAACCTCTCCGTTTGCACTCTCGCCCGTTGTTCTGTGATCCCCTTCCGGTACAAAAAGAAACGTCGAGTGTATTTTTATAAAACATCGTTTCTTTTATAAAAATAAAATAGCCATTCCCTCTGTAAGGCTAATGACCTTAACCCGATACACTCTGAGGAAAGATAAACATGCAACCTTCCACCCGTTACCGGAGCGGTATGTTTGCCGCGATGTTAAGCCTGACCGCCGCGCCGATTACCTTTGTCGCGGCGGCTCCGCTGCCGGCTCCGCAAAATTTGCAGGTTCCCACCCTGGCCTATGACGATCGCAGCATCGTTCTGGTATGGGAAACCCCGGAAGACAACGGCGATATTATTGATTACCACCTTTACCAGGATGGAAAATCCCTGGGGCTCGCCAGCCGGAACAACGATCGGCACTCACCGGCCAAGCCCTATATCAATGCGTTCTACGCCAGCGACGAACGCGCCTTTCATCACAAGATTGCGATACACAATTTTAAGGCTGAAGGGCTGCAACCCGGCACGGAATACCGCTTTACCGTCAAAGCGGTCTATGCGGACGGCTCGCTTTCCGCCGCCAGCAATACCGTGAGCGCGAAAACCGCCGTTTTCCCCCAGGTGGTGAATATTAATGAATTTGGCGCCAAAGCGGACGGTAATACGCTGAATACCGCGGCGATCCAGCAGGCCATTGATGCCTGTAAGCCCGGTTGCCGGGTCGATATTCCCAGCGGGATTTACAAGACCGGCGCGCTTTGGTTAAAAAGCGATATGACGTTGAATCTGCAAGCCGGCGCCGTTCTGCTGGGCTCGGATAATCCCGCCGACTATCCGGCCGGTTATCGGCTCTACCCATACTCCACCACCGAACGTCCGGCGTCGTTGATTAATGCCATTGATGCCAAAAGCTCGCACCCCGGCACGTTTCGCAATATTCGCATCGTCGGCAAAGGGATGATCGACGGCAACGGCTGGCGGCGAACCGCAAAAGGGGAAATAAAGGACGAATTGGGCGGGACGTTGCCGCAGTACGTCGCCAGTAAAAACAGCAAGGTACACGAAGACGGCATCCTGGCTAAACATCAGGTCGAGCAGGCCGTCGCCGGCGGAATGGACCTCAAAACCGCCTATGGACAACGGCGCTCCAGCCTGATCACCCTGCGCGGCGTGGAAAATGTCTATCTGGCCGACTTCACGGTGCGCAACCCGGCGTTTCACGGCATCATGAACCTGGAAAACCATAACGTGGTGGCAAACGGTTTGATTCACCAAACCTATGACGCCAACAACGGCGACGGCATCGAATTCGGCAATAGCAAAAACGTAATGGTATTCAATAACTTTTTCGACACCGGCGATGACTGCATCAACTTCGCCGCCGGGACGGGAGAAAAAGCCCGCCAGCAGGAACCCATGAACGGCGCCTGGCTGTTCAATAACTATTTCCGCATGGGGCACGGCGCCATCGTGACCGGCAGCCATACCGGCGCCGGGATTGAAAATATCATCGCGGAAAACAACGTTATGTATCTGACCGACATCGGTTTGCGGGCGAAAAGCACCACCGATATCGGCGGCGGCGCGCACAACATTCTGTTCCGCAACAACGCCATGAAGGATATCGCCAAACAGGCGGTGCTACTCACGCTGAGCTACTCCGATGTCAATGCGAAAATTGATTATCCGCCGTCAACAACGCCCGCCCGGTTCCATGATTTCCTGATAAAAAATGTCACGGTACAAGGCAGTACGGGTAACTCTCCGTCCATTGAAATCAAAGGGAACAGCGCGAAAAACGCCTGGCACAGCGACATCCATTTCGCTAACGTCAAGCTGGAGAATGTCCCGCCGACGGCGATTAGCGACTTACGCAACAGCCGGTTCGACGGCGTGGTATTCAGCCAGCTGCGCGATGGCGACGCGCCGTGGAATTTTACCGCCACGGAAAATGTGAGCGTCGACGGTAAGGTTATCAATCCGTAAACCGGAACAGGGCGGGCTCCCCCGCCCTGACCGTCACTTGCTTTCTTTCGCCTTCGCCAGCTGCTCGCGGATATTCGCCAGATGACTTTGCCCCTTCTGCATCCGCTCCTGTGGGCTGACCACCTTGCGCTCCGTCTCCCAGATCAGGTCGTCCTGCGGCAGCTCAAGCAGGAACCGGCTGGGCTCCGGACGCACCAGTTCCCCGTACTGGCGCCGCTCTTTGCAGAGCGTAAAGATCAGCTCCCGCTGCGCGCGGGTAATGCCGACATACGCCAGACGGCGCTCCTCATCGACATTATCTTCATCAATGCTGCTCTGGTGCGGCAACAGCCCTTCCTCCATGCCCACCAGAAAAACGTAGGGAAACTCCAGACCTTTCGACGCGTGCAGCGTCATTAACTGCACCTGATCCAGCTCTTCCTCATTTTCCCCCCGCTCCATCATATCCCGCAGGGTAAAGCGCGCCACCACCTGGGTCAGCGTCATCGGCTCGTCCAGATCCGACCCTTGCAGCATTTCCGTCATCCAGCTAAACAGCTGATTGACGTTTTTCATGCGCATTTCCGCCGCCTTGGGGCTGGGCGAGGTTTCGTACAGCCAGCTTTCGTAGTCCAGTCCGTGGATCAGGTCGCGAACCGCCGCTATCGGCTCAGACTCCGCCTGCCGGGCGACCTCCGCCATCCACTGGGTAAAACGTTGCAGAGACTCCAGCCCGCGCCCGGTCAGGGACTGGCTTAATCCCAAATCAAAGCTGGCGCTGAACAGGCTTTTATTGCGCTGGTTGGCCCACTCCCCCAGCTTCTTCAACGTCGCCGGGCCAATCTCGCGTCTGGGCGTATTGACGATGCGCAAGAAAGCGCTGTCGTCGTCCGGATTGGTCAAGACGCGCACATAGGCCAGCAGATCCTTGATTTCAGGACGGGAAAAAAATGAGGTGCCGCCGGAAATGCGATAAGGGATGCGGTTCTGCATCAGCATTTTTTCAAATAGCCGGGACTGATGATTGCCGCGATACAGAATGGCGTAGTCGCGATACTCGGTTTTCTTGATAAAATGGTGCGCAATCAGCTCGCCGACCACCCGTTCGGCCTCGTGATCTTCGTTGTTGGCGGTGATGATTTTTAACTCGTCGCCATAGCCCAGCTCGGAGAACAGGCGCTTTTCAAACACGTGCGGATTATTGGCTATCAGGATATTGGCCGCCTTGAGAATCCGCCCCGAGGAGCGATAGTTCTGCTCCAGCTTGATCACTTCCAGCCTGGGGAAATCCTGCTGCAACAGCACCAGATTCTGCGGGCGCGCCCCGCGCCAGGAGTAAATCGACTGATCGTCGTCCCCCACCACGGTAAAGCGGGCGCGGCTGCCCACCAGCAATTTGACCAGCTCATACTGGCTGGTGTTGGTGTCCTGATATTCGTCCACCAGCAGATAGCGCAGGCGGTTCTGCCAGCGTTCGCGCACCTCGTCATTCCGTTTAAGCAACAGCGTGGGCAGCAGAATCAGATCGTCGAAATCCAGCACGTTGCAGGCGCGCAGATGGTCGTGGTATAGCGCATAGCAATGGACAAACAGCCGGTCGCGCTCGGAACGCGCCGTTGCCGCCGCGCCGGCGGGATCGATAAGATCGTTTTTCCAGTTCGAGATCGTCGACGTCAACTGCTGCAACAGCGTTTTATCGTTTTCCAGCCACTGCTCGGTCAACTCTTTCAGCAAGGCCATCTGATCCTGATCGTCAAACAGGGAAAAGTTGGCTTTCATCCCCAGCGCCGCATACTCCCGCTTGATGATCTCCAGACCCAGCGTATGGAAGGTGGCGATGGTCAGCCCGCGAGTTTCCTTGCGTCCCAGCGTTTGCGCCACCCGTTCTTTCATCTCGCGCGCCGCTTTGTTGGTAAAGGTCACCGCGGCGATGTGCCGAGGCTGATAGCCGCACTGGCGGATCAGATGGGCGATTTTATTGGTGATGACGCGCGTCTTGCCCGAACCGGCCCCCGCCAGCACCAGACAAGGGCCGGTAACGAATTCGACAGCATGTTGTTGGCTGGGGTTTAAACGCATAACGATATTGCTCACTCATCAAACGAACGGCGATTGTAGCAGAAAGCCAGCGCGATCCTGATCGGGGATTTATACTGACGAAGGCACACCGCAGTCTACATCCCGCGTTGCAGATGTTACATTGCACGCGGGAATCTCTAACGTAAAAAGGTAATAAAATGGCGAATACCGCGGCAGCACTGCATATTCTGGTGGATACCGAGCAACAGGCCAACGACATTCTGACCCAGTTGCAACAGGGCGCTGACTTTCAGAAACTGGCGCAGCAATACTCCACCTGCCCGTCAAAGCGCAACGGCGGTGATTTAGGCGAGTTTCGCAAAGGCGATATGGTGCCGGCTTTCGATAAGGCGGTGTTTTCCTGCGAGCTGCTGAAACCGGTCGGCCCGGTGAAAACGCAGTTCGGTTATCATCTGATCAAAGTGCTGTATCGCAACTGAGGCCGCCGCGCGCCCTGCCGTAAGGAAGGCGCGTTGTTTGCAAACGCGTTCCTTTCCCGGCAGGGCGATAGCTCCCGGACTTAGCCAATGGTCATCAGGCTGGCATTGCCGCCGGCGGCGGCGGTATTGATACTCAGTGCCCGCTCATGCAGCAACCGCTCCAGCAGGATGCCGCTCTCGCCGCGGGCAAATCCCTGTACGGAAACGATCGGCCCCTTGCGCTCGGCCAATTGCTGGCTCAGTTGGCGCAGCCGATCCGCGTCGCCGTGATAGATCACCGCGTCAAACGCCGGCTCCGCCTGCCGCCAGTCGTCGCTGAAGCGAATGCGCGCCTGCACGGCCTGCGGTAAACGCTGGTACAGCGCTCTTCCCGCCTCCGACTCCAGCCACAGAACGCGGCCGCCGACGGCCAGCACGGCGGCGAGCTGCGCCAGCGCGTCCTGCTCGTCATCCGCCAGACATAACACCCATTCGCGCGGCACCAGCGTATAGCTGTTGCGCTCCCCCGTCGGCCCCGGCAGCAGATAGGTCGAGCCGCCCAGTCCGCTCTCGCCGTAGCGCCGGCAGAGGGCGGCCAGATCGTCGCGTTGTTCGTCCCGCGCCCACTGTTCAAACGCCCGCCGCGCGCCCAGCAACGCCGCCCGCGCGGCGGTATCCGCCGTTTGGCCGCCATCCTGTCGGGCCAGCCCTTGCGCCACCGCCTCGTCCGGGCGATGCGACAGCAGGCGGTACAGATACAGCGGCCCGCCCGCTTTCGGCCCGGTGCCCGATAGTCCCTCCCCGCCAAACGGCTGAACGCCCACCACCGCGCCCACCATATTGCGGTTGACGTACTGATTCCCCACCCGGACTTCCCCGGTCACGCGGGCGATGGTTTCGTCAATGCGCGTATGCAGGCCCAGCGTCAGGCCGTAGCCTGCCGCGTTAATCTGCCCGATAAGCGCGTTCAGGTTCTGACTCTGATAGCGCACCACGTGCAACACCGGCCCGAATACCTCCTGCTCCAATTCGTCAAAACTTTCCAGCTCAATCAGCGTCGGCTTGACGAAAGTGCCGCGTTGCCACTCCAGGCCCTCTTCCGGCCGCGCCGCCTGAAAAACCTGGCGCCCTTTGGCCCGCATGGCCTGAATATGCCGTTCGACGGCCTGCCGGGCGTCCGCGTCGATCAGCGGCCCGATATCGGTGGAGAGGCGCTCGGGATTCCCCATGCGGTATTCGGCCATCGCGCCGCGCAGCATCTCCAGCGTCTGCTCCGCCGCGTCCTCCTGGATACACAATATCCGCAGCGCCGAACAACGCTGGCCGGCGCTGTCGAAGGCCGAGGCGATAACGTCGGTCACCACCTGTTCCGTCAGCGCGGAGGAGTCGACAATCATCGCGTTCAGCCCGCCGGTTTCGGCAATAAACGGGATGGGATGCCCCTGCGCATCGAGACGCCCGGCAATTCTGCGCTGCAACAAACCGGCGACCGCCGTCGAGCCGGTAAACATCACGCCGCGGATCCGGCTGTCGTCGACCAGCGCCGCGCCGACGGTTTCTCCCCGCCCCGGCAACAGCTGCAGCACTCCGGCAGGCACCCCCGCCTCCAGCAGGATACGCACCGCCTGGGCGGCAATCAGCGGCGTTTGCTCCGCCGGTTTGGCCAGCACGCTATTGCCGGCGGCCAGCGCCGCCGCCACCTGCCCGGTAAAAATCGCCAGCGGAAAGTTCCACGGGCTGATGCACACCACCGGCCCCAGCGGCCGGTGGGTGTCATTGGCGAACGACTCGCGCACCTGGCTGGCGTAATAACGTAGAAAATCAACCGCTTCACGCACTTCCGCTATCGCATTGTCGAAGGTTTTACCCGCTTCGCGCACCAGCAGCCCCAGCAGATGCTGCAGTTGGTTCTCCATCAGCGAGGCCGCGTTATTCAGCACCGCCGCGCGCTCCGCCGGCGGCGTGGCGAACCAGATGGCGCCGCCGTTTAGCGCGGCGTCCAGCGCCCGTTCGACGTCCGCTGCGCAGGCCTCGCGCACATAGCCGACGATGTCGCCGGAGTCCGCCGGGTTGACCACCGGCTGCGCCTCGCCCGGCTCAGGCTCGTCGGCCATCAGCGGCCCGGCCTGCCATGGCTGCGCCGCGCTGCTGAGCAGCGCGCTGGACAGGGAAGCGAGGCGGTGCTCATTCGACAAATCCAGCCCGTTGGAATTGGGCCGCCCGTCGCCGTACAGCCGGCGCGGCAGCGGGATGCGCGGATGGGGCAGACCGATACGCCCTTCCGCCTCGGCCAGCGCTTCAACGTCGCTGACCGGATCGGCCACCAGCGCTTCCAGCGGCAGGCTGGCGTCGGCGATACGGTTGACGAAAGAGGTATTGGCGCCGTTTTCCAGCAGGCGGCGCACCAGATAGGCCAGCAGCGTCTCATGCGTGCCCACCGGGGCGTAGATGCGGCACGGACGGTTCAGTTTGCCGTCCGCCGCCTTCCCCACCACCTGCTCATACAGCGGTTCGCCCATGCCGTGCAGACACTGGAACTCATACTGGCCGGGGTAGTAGTTGTTGCCGGCCAGGTGATAAATGGCGCTCAGGGTGTGGGCGTTATGGGTGGCGAACTGGGGATAAATCAGATTCGGCGCCGCCAGCAGCTTACGCGCGCAGGCCAGATAGGAGACATCGGTATAGACCTTGCGCGTATAGACCGGATAGCCTTCCAGACCGTCCACCTGCGCCCATTTGATTTCGCTGTCCCAGTAGGCGCCTTTCACCAGGCGGATCATCAGCCGCCGGCGGCTGCGCTGCGCCATGTCGATCAGGGCGTCGATAACGAACGGACATCGCTTCTGATAGGCCTGAATAACAAACCCGATGCCGTTCCAGCCGGCGAGCTGCGGTTCGAAACAGAGTTTTTCCAGCAGATCGAGGGAAATCTCCAGCCGATCGGCCTCTTCCGCGTCGATATTAATGCCGATATCGTAATGGCGGGCCAGCAACGTCAGCGACAGCAGACGCGGGTATAGCTCATCCAGCACTCGCTGGTACTGCGCCCGGCTATAGCGGGGATGCAGGGCGGAGAGCTTGATGGAAATGCCCGGCCCCTCATAGATTCCGCGCCCGTTGGAGGCTTTGCCGATGGCGTGGATCGCCTGTTGGTAGGAGACCAGGTAAGCCGCGGCGTCTTTTTCCGTCAGCGCGGCTTCGCCCAGCATATCGTAGGAGTAGCGGAATCCCTGCGCTTCCAGCTTGCCGGCGTTCGCCAGCGCCTCGGCGATGGTTTCGCCGGTGACGAACTGCTCCCCCATCAGGCGCATCGCCATATCCACCCCTTTGCGGATCAGCGGTTCGCCGCGTTTGCCGATGATGCGGTTAAGCGAGCTCGACAGATTGGCTTCGTTATGGGTGGCGACCAGCTTGCCGGTAAACAGCAGCCCCCAGGTGGCGGCGTTGACAAACAGCGACGGGCTGTTGCCGAGATGGGCGTGCCAGTCTCCGCCGCTGATTTTGTCGCGGATCAGCGCATCGCGGGTCGGCTTGTCCGGAATGCGCAGTAAGGCTTCGGCCAGACACATCAGCGCCACGCCCTCCTGGGAGGAGAGCGAAAATTCCTGTAGCAGCCCCTGCACCATGCCTGCGCGACCGGTGGCCCCTTTCTGCCCGCGCAGCCGCTCGGCGAGGCGATAGGCCATTTTATGGGTAGATTGCGCCATTTCATCGGGAAGTTTCGCCTGTTCAAGCAACATCGGCACCAGTTCCGTTTCCGGACGGCGGTAGGCGGCGGTGATGGCGGCGCGAATCACCGACTGGGGCAAAACCTGTTCGGCAAAATCCAAAAACGGCTGATGGGTTTCTTCTTCCTGAGATTGCGGCATAATCTCTTCCGCTTCAATGTGGCTGGACGTGGCCGATTGCGGTATCTCAGGAGTATCGGCGCCGCTTTCCAGGCGTTCGAGGTAGTTGAAAACGGCCTGTTTGATCAGCCAGTGCGGTGTGCGATCGATGCGCTGCGCAGCAGCCTT
The DNA here is from genome assembly GCF_003115855.1 of Brenneria corticis. Taxonomy (GTDB): domain Bacteria; phylum Pseudomonadota; class Gammaproteobacteria; order Enterobacterales; family Enterobacteriaceae; genus Brenneria; species Brenneria corticis. The sequence continues at coordinate 2,101 of NZ_KZ819080.1, read as the reverse complement.
GATGCGGTCGCGCGTTGCCTCGTCGAGTTTGACGCCCATCGTGGTAGAACCCATTCGCTCCACTCCTGTCATTAAAAGTACATATCGTCCACGTCAATATCGGCCATGTTGCAACTTTGTGCAACCTTGTTAAATCAGGGGCGTACACCAGGTAATTATTTTCGCCATTTTTAACATTCCGCCGCGCTGGAAAACGGCTCGCACCGCCCGCGGAGAAAAGGAACATCCGGTATAAGGATTTCTTATCCATAGTATTATCAGGGAATTATAAAATGCGATCGCCGCTGTGATTTTCGGCCAGACCGATTATGGTAAATGTGATGTGGAGTGAGAAATATGTAATTCATATGTTAAAAATACTGTTGGTAACGCACTTGCTCAACTAGGATAACCAACGGCCGCCAATGCGAGTGGCACTTATTGCAACCGATAACACTCCTCTCTGCGCCCCGTTCCGGCCAGAGTGGAGAGCCAGGATTTATCGCAACCACAACGGTGCGCGAATAATAACGAACGTGGAGAGTGAAATGACAATGAGCACACCAATGCTGGTGACTTTTCTGGTGTATATTTTCGGGATGGTACTTATCGGCCTGTTCGCCTATCGCGCCACGCATAATTTCGGCGATTACATTCTGGGCGGACGCCGCATGGGCAGCCTGGTCACCGCCCTCTCCGCCGGCGCGTCGGATATGAGCGGCTGGCTATTGATGGGATTGCCTGGCGCCGTGTTTATTTCCGGCATTTCCGAAAGTTGGATCGCCATCGGCCTGACCATCGGCGCTTACCTTAACTGGAAGTGGGTGGCCGGCCGTTTACGCGTGCACACCGAAGTCAACCATAACGCGCTGACCCTGCCGGACTATTTTACTCACCGTTTCGAGGACAACAGCAAGCTGCTGCGCGTGATCTCCGCGGTGGTTATTCTGATCTTTTTCACCATTTACTGCGCCTCCGGCGTGGTGGCCGGCGCCCGCCTGTTTGAAAGCACCTTCGACATGAGCTACGGCGCCGCGCTGTGGGCGGGCGCCGCCGCCACCATCGCCTACACCTTTATCGGCGGATTTCTCGCCGTAAGCTGGACGGACACCGTACAGGCCAGCCTGATGATTTTCGCCCTGATCCTGACGCCGGTGATGGTGATCCTGTCGCTGGGGGGCATCGATACCTCGCTGCTGGTGATTGAAGCGAAAAATCCCGCCAATCTGGATATGTTCAAGGGATTGAATTTCATTGCGATTATTTCACTGATGGGCTGGGGACTGGGCTATTTCGGCCAGCCGCACATTCTGGCGCGCTTTATGGCCGCCGATTCCCACCACATCATTCACCGCGCCAGACGCATCAGCATGACCTGGATGATCCTCTGTCTGGCCGGGGCGGTGACCGTCGGCTTCTTCGGCATCGCCTATTTCTCCAACCACCCGGAACAGGCGGGCAACGTTTCCCAGAACAGTGAACGCGTGTTTATCGAGTTGGCCATGCTGTTATTCAACCCGTGGATCGCCGGCGTATTGCTGTCGGCCATCCTGGCGGCGGTGATGAGCACCCTCAGTTGTCAGCTGCTGGTGTGCTCCAGCGCCATCACCGAGGATTTGTACAAACCGTTCCTGCGTAAAAACGCCAGCCAGAAAGAGCTGGTGTGGGTAGGCCGCGCCATGGTGCTGCTGGTGGCGGTTATCGCCATCGCCCTGTCCGCCAACCCGGAAAACCGCGTGCTGGGGCTGGTCAGCTATGCCTGGGCCGGTTTCGGCGCCGCATTCGGGCCGGTTATCCTGATCTCGCTGCTGTGGCCGCGCATGACCCGCAACGGCGCGCTGTTCGGCATGATCGTCGGCGCGGCCACCGTGCTGATCTGGAAACACTACGGCTTTCTGGGGCTGTATGAAATCATCCCCGGTTTCCTGTTCAACTGCGTGACCATCTTTGTGGTCAGCCTGCTGGGCAAAGCGCCGTCCAAGGCGATTACCGAACGCTTCCAGCAAGCGGAAACGGAATTCAGATCCATCAAGGAAGCCTGATCCGCCGGGCGCGGTTCGCCGCGCCCGTTTCTTGTGCACAGAAAACCCCCAGCTAGGCTGGGGGTTCCGTAAAGCTTTCA